>NZ_JABJVY010000004.1:0-255219 GCF_040750475.1 Amorphus sp. 3PC139-8
TCACGGCGAAACCACCTGACGTCATTCAGGACCCCATTCTTGCTGGGAAAAGGGCTTCGCAGAGAATGCAAGATGTGTGCTGTCATACAGCACCATCTTGTCTCACTACGCTGCGCTCCGCTCGGCAAGGGGAACCCGCTGCGCGTTCCCCGTTGCATCCCCTCCGGCTATTGGCGCGTCCAAGGGGGCAATCCAACCGCCAGAACGAACTCACTGCTGGATAGGAGGCATAAGCTCCGTGAGCCGCGATAGCGTCAGCTTAACGGGTGAATAGAGCCTGTTTTTCAAGGAAGCGCAGCGGACCGGCCGCGCCGGCTAGATGTATCGCCGATAATCCGTACTGACCGTCTGGCCATCTTTCATATACTTGAGAACTTCACCGACCTTACGTGCAGCCCTGATAGGGATCGGAAGACGCTGGTTCATCTGGGTTGAATTCCAGTTGATTTTGGTCAGCGAAAAAACCTCCTCGGCGATCTGGACGATGGTGCTGTCGCAGCTCTTATGCGGGCAAAGCAGCAATGGCCGGGGATCGTATTGGCCCGGATAGGTCCCGTAGTAAGGGATGCTCCCATTCGTGTAGAGCAGTCCCTTGCCGGCCAGATTTACGAATGTCCCCCGCAGGACAGGATAATTGCCGTCGCGCAGGATCTTGACCGAATAGGATTCCTGGACCCAAACGAGATCACGGAGTTCATTGCTCACTTTATCAAGTGCGCACAAGATTCCGTCGGCCTCCTCATCCCGGAAACGGGACGTCTTCAATACGATGACCCGCGCTGGATATTGCTTATGGTGATTTTTGTAGGCAGCGAGCACCTGCTTGGTCAGCTCATAAGCGTCATCTTCGGTCATGTAGGGATGACGGCCGCGGCTCTCGGTCTGTGCGCGCTTCCCTTTGAGAATAAACCCACGGCCGCGCTCATCGAACATCTGGGCGGCACTGGTGAAGAGCTGCTGACCACCCGCCTCGCGATAGAAGCTAATCCCGATATAGCAGGCTGCATATTCGCCGTCGCGGGGCATCCGACGCCAGGGAATCCGGCCGCTGCCCTTGTAATAGAGGGTTGTCAGAAGATTCCAGCTTCGGTCAGCCTCGTCCTGGATATCGCGGTCCTTGCTCTCCTTGACTTTTCGCGGGATCGCCGCCTTCTCATCGATCACGTCTTCCCAGACGATCTGGATCGGGAAGTTCATCCCCATCGTCCGGGCCTTCAGCATCCCTCTGAAGTTGGGTGCATCGGAACCGCTGCTGTCCTCTTTCTCGGTCGTGCTCTTGGAATCGACTTTTGCACTCCAGACGCGCTCGATAAGGGCAACCGGAAGCGCAACGACGGCAACGTCGGGGCGTTCGCCGCTGTCATCAAGCGTTTGCAGGAGCTCGCAGATTTCGTCGACCGCCATCTCTACGGCCTTTTCGTGGTGCGGCTCTTTGACAATCTTGTCGATCCTGCTCTGCGAAAGAGCAGCCGTAGCGGCTTCGGGAATCTCGAAGCGGCAGCGAAATGGATTGCTATTGCCGAGACCGGGAAAGTCCGGGTGGAGATTGGGGTGTTTTTCCGTCTTACCTTTGATGCCCGTTGCCACGCGGGAAAAATACTTCTGCGCGCTCTCGACCGTTCTGGTGCTGCCCACAACGCCGACCCTGATCACCTCTCCAAGCGGCGGCTGCAAGGGGCCGGCCTCAACGAGGCCGAGACGGGGATCAAGGCTGTGATGCTGTTCGCCGAATTCAAGCTCGGGCTCATCGAATATCCTGCTTTCAAACGCCATCAGACCGCCAGCCTTTCCTGACCGGAAGTGTCCTCGGCCTTCTTTTTCGGCTCGCCCCAGACATCTTCGGGCACGCTCGTTTCAAGCTCGACCTGTGGCGGCGTTTCGAACTGCAGGCAGGGTTCCTGCACCGTATGCCGTTCGAACAGATCGTCGGCCGCTTTCTGCTTTTGCGAGAGCAAGCGGTGCCACAGGATCACCTGGCCGCGCAGTGAAGCGCTGTTATCCATCCGCTTCTTTCCTGCAAGCAAAGCCTGCGGATAGGAATGCGGCGTGAAGCCGTCGATCGTAAAATAGTAGGTCGGCGTGATGACAAGAAACCACTGATCGTCCAGCAGTTCGAAACGCGGCGCGAAGGCGTGGTGGCGCACAAAATCGATACGCCCCTTATCTTCTTCCTTCTTGCTCGTAATGACGTTCACGACCTCTGCATGGGTTCTCTTCTGCGAAGCCTCGTAATGGAACCGACGCGGAATATTCTTCTCAAGCGCCCGGAAATAGAGAAGCTTCCGCTCTTTTTCCCAGTTCAGGTCTTTCGCGGTTTGATGGCGCAGCGTTTGTCGCAGCAGAAATGAGAACTTGTTCTGCTCATCAAGATCCTCATGGAAGGCAAGATAGGAGGTCTCTACAGCCTCAACTTGGTCGACATCGACAATGTCGCGGCACACCGAATTCCGTGGATCGTGGAAAGACCAGAAAGAACCGCCATTTATCACCCAGTCGAAGCGGGCCGGCTCGTCGCCTTCCAGGAGAATGGACGTTGCCTTCTTTCCGGTGTGCGGCGAGGAGGCAACGTAGATTTCATTGGAAAGGATTATCGGCAGGATATTGACGAGCGCATGCTCCCCACCGCCGAGCGGCGGTACATAGTAGCCAAAGCCCGCCTTGGGTACCGTCAGCGCGGCCAGCCTGTCGACCGCATTACGGTCAAGGACGTCACGCTGTTTGTCGAACTGAAGGCGGCGGTCGCTATCGCCCGGACCGCGCGGCACTTCCTTCCAATAGAAACTCTCATCCGATTGCCGATAGAGCACGATGATGACGGGCAAGTTAGAAGGCCGCCAGTATTCAAGGTCCTTGGGCCTCAGCAGATAGCTGAAACCGTTATCGTCCTCTCCCGTGTAGGTGCCTGACTGTGTCGCCTTAACCTGAACGGCAATCATCTGCGCTAAAGGTCGCCCTTCAAGCATCACCTCGGCTATACCGTCGATGCCCGCTTCAAGGCGGGACCGGGTATCGAACTGGAAGCTGATATGGAGAAAGCGCTGACTGACAGCGAGCTCTCCGATTTCCCCGATCATCTGATTTGGCGTGATATTCTTTGACATTCGGGAATAATAGAACAATCAAGGAACATTAGCTATCAGATTGCGGGATTTTCCATTTCGCTTTTGTGGACTACTAGAGGTGCGCAGAAGCTCTATCGCCCCAGCCGCCCGCGCCATTTGATCTATAAAAACAGATCAGTTTTCGAAGCTGATATATAGGCGCATATCATAACTGGACGCGTGTGGAGCGATATGTTATTATATATCGGAATGGTGCAATTATATGCGATAGCAGCTCATGGCGTATGCGAACGAAGAGATCATTGAAGCGCTGAAAAGCGCACGCGAAGCGAAAGGACTCAGCCAGCGCGCCCTCAGCGCCCGTACGGGCGTGCCGCAAAGCCATATCTCCAAGATCGAATCCGGCAATGCCGATATCCGGCTGTCCAGCCTGATCGAACTGGCCCGTGCCCTCGAGCTCGATCTCAAGCTGATCCCGCGAAAGGCCGTCCCGGCAGTGGACAGCGTCGTGCGCAGTACCGCACCCAAGGCAGGGCCGGTGCATAAAGACCTGACAAGAGAGCTGAACCAGTCACTGAAAGCAGTGAACGACTTGCGCGCCATTCACCCTGACCTAAGCGCACTCCGCACGCTTCAGGAGAACCTCCAGCTATTCAGCAGGACCGGCAGCCTGAATGTGAACGCCGCGCGTCTCCATGAAATCACGAAGCCGCTCCGCGATATCCAGAAACTCACACAGCAGCAGAAAGCGATCAACAACGTACCCACGCTGCCAGCGCGCACATTGAAAGAGCTTGACGAGCTGGCAAATGCGAGCCGGGCGCTTCGCAACTTCGCCGTCCACGCCCGTGCTGCCGAACCCGGAACACCACGCCCTGCTTACCGACTCGATGATGATGACGATCATGATGATGGTCATCATGCCGATGATCGTGCCGGTCATGATCGCGGGGAGAACCACGATGGCTGATGTTTCCGTTCTCAACGTAAAACTCTACGGCGAAACAATCGGCACGCTCACGCATGTCCAGGGCGACCGCACGCTATTCAGCTTTACTGACGCCTATATCGCCGATCCGCGGCGCCCGACACTCAGCCTGTCCTTCAAGGACAATCTCGGCGGGCTGATCACGAACCTGTCGACGACGCAGACGGCCGTCCTGCCGTTCTTCTCGAATCTTCTGCCCGAAGGCCACCTGCGCGAATATCTGGCTGAACGCGCGGGCGTGAACCCGAAACGCGAGTTCTTCCTGCTCTGGGTGCTCGGCCGCGACCTGCCGGGCGCGCTGACGATCGAGCCCGCCGATGGCGAAGCTTGGCCGCCGAATGCCGGTGATGATGCCCGTGATGATGATCATCGTGACCGCGACAATGCGCTGCGCTTCTCCCTTGCCGGCGTCCAGCTCAAATTCTCGGCACTCGGCAACGACAAGGCCAACAAGGGTCTGACTATCCCGGCCGAAGGCGTGGGAGGCTCCTGGATCGTCAAGCTGCCCTCCGCGCGCTTTGAAGGCGTCCCCGAAAATGAATTCGCGATGATGACGCTTGCCCGGTTAGTCGGCATCAATGTCCCCGAGATCGACCTTATTGAGCTGGACGCGATAAAGAACCTCCCCGAAGGCCTTGGTGATCTCGAGGGCAAGGCATACGCTATCGCACGCTTCGACCGGACGCCGGACGGCCCAATACATACTGAAGATTTCGCGCAAGTGTTCGGCGTTTACCCGGACCACAAATACAAGAGCGCCAGCTCGCGCAATATCGCCACGGTTATCGGCGCCGAAGGTACCGAGGACGACATAATCGAATTCACGCGCCGTTTGGTGTTCAATACGCTGATCGGAAATGCCGACCTGCACCTAAAAAACTGGTCGCTGATCTATCCCGACAGGCGCACTCCGGTTCTTTCCCCGGCCTACGACTTCGTCTCAACGATCGCCTATCTGCCAGACGACAAGGCTGCCCTGAAATTCGCAAGACAAAGCCGCTTCGATGCGTTCGATCTCGACGAGCTTGCGTATCTCGCCGCCAAGGCACGTCTACCCGAGACACTCGTCCGGAAAACCGCCGAAGACACAGTCGCCCGCTTTATCGAGGTCTGGTCAACGGAAAAGGCGCACCTGCCGCAGGCGAAGAAGGTGACGGACACGATCGACGAGCATCTTACCCGCCTGCCAATTGCGCGCACATAGCGAAGCCGCCCTCAGGTTCCGAATGCGTCCGAAACTACCTTCGCAATTCCCGCCGAATCAATATTTCCGTTCGCTTCGTCGCCCGTGACAATCAAAGCCCCTCTTAACCCGCCGCCGCCCTCAAACGGCAGGACGCCTAGTTCCGTGCCGATCCACGATTGCATCAGCCGATTACAATAGTGGCAGGTGAATTACAGCATTTCTCGTGAAGCAAGCCCCACGGCAGGGGGCTTGACCCCTAATGCAAAAGAATCGGGTCGAAGGGCTTTACCCTTACCCCTCAATATGCGGCCTATTGGCCGGACAGGGCCGCGTTTCTCGCAGATCAGCGTGATCCGCTCTCCCCGCAGCCCGGCCCGCCGCGCCCGCACATCTCCCCCGTATCCCATCCTCGCCGGAAGCAGGGGTGCAGCAGCACCCCTTTTTCTATTTTTGGAGGATGAAATGACTTTACTCTTTGCACAACCCTACGACGGGTCGGCGTCCGACTTCTTTTTCGACACCATCGAGCAATATGGCGAGCGCGCCGCAAAGGCGGTGAATAGCTTCGGCGAGAGGGTCGAGGAATTCGAGATTCAGTTCATCGAAGGCGAGCGCATCGATGCCGCATTCGCCAAGGCCGTGGGGTTGAACCAGGCCAATGTCGGCACATTCCTGGAGCTGGTCGAAGATTGGGACGAAGACGACAAGCGCCGCTTTATCGTGGCCGTCGAGGAATGCGGCTACAGCTTCGATCTGCATCGCGACGCTATCGGCGATCTGGACGTCGACCTCTACGAAGGGATGACGCTCCGCGATCTGGCGGAAGAGTTCGTCGACGAGGGCCTGTTCGGCGACATCCCCGAGCATCTGCGCTTCTATATCGACTATGACGCCATCGCCCGCGATCTCGCGATGGACTACGTCGAGACCGAGATTGCGGGTACGCGGCTTGTCTATCGCTGCGCATGAGGGGGCGATCATGAGCCCCCTCTTATCCGCGAATGCTTTGGTCTGTCGGCAGTGGCACCCGGTGCAATTTCCGGCAGGCGCCCAAGAATTCGATGGCCTTCAGCAAGGCACGTTGCACAAATTCCTTGACTCTCGCACCCAAATAGAACAAAATAGGAACAAATACTTACAAGTGCGCCTGCATTCTGCGAATTATCGCAGCATTCCGCCGGAGTTTTGCCCGGCCCTTCCGACAGGCGCGCTTAGCTTTTTTCAAACCATCCATTTTATGCGCGCGAGGCCGGTTCGGTCTCGCGGCAGGAGTTTATTGCCTGATGCCCGACATCGAAAAATACGAGGCCCACCTGGACGGTCTCGACCTCACCAAAGACCAGAAAGCCGAGCTGATCGAAGCGCTTTGGCTGTTTTGCACCTGCATCGTCGATCAGGTCCAGGGGCTCGATCCGGTCTCGCTTGGAGGCGGTGCCCCGTTCGAAAAGCTTGCCGCCGCGAATCCCGATGCGGTAAGCTTATCCTTTAGCGTAACGGATGATTTTTCCCGCAAAGCCGAAGCGGTTTTGCATGATGAAAGCTGATGAGAGCGATTTAATACAACCCATAAACTGAGATTATTGAAGGACATGACCACGAAACACCCGACACACCCCGCCGTTCTCTATTGCCGCGTCTCCTCTGCCAAGCAGGTCTCCGAGGGGCACGGTTTGACCTCCCAAGAATCGCGCTGCCGCGAGTTTGCGAGCTACAAGGGCTACGACGTTGTGCAGGTGTTTCGGGACGAGGGCGTCTCCGGGGGCCTGATCGAGCGTCCCGGCATGCAGCAAATGCTCGCCTTCCTCAAAAAGGCCGGGAAGCGTCAGCCCCACGTGGTCATCATCGACGATATCAGCCGCCTTGCCAGAGGGCTGGAAGCCCATATCGAGCTGCGCACGGCCATCAGCGCCGCAGGCGCCCGTCTCGAATCCCCCTCCGTGGAGTTCGGCGACGACCCCGACAGCCGTCTGGTCGAGAACCTGCTCGCCAGCGTCTCGCAGCACGCCCGCCAGAAAAATGCCGAGCAGGTGGTCAACCGCATGCGCGCACGGGTGCTCAGCGGCTATTGGTGCTTCTATCCGCCTCTCGGCTACAAATATGAAGAGGTCGACGGCCACGGGAAGCTCTTGGTCCGCCGCGAGCCGCTTGCGAGCATCGTCACGGAAGCCTTCGAGGGCTTTGCCTCGGGCCGCTTTGCCAGCCTTGCGGAGGTGAAGCGCTTCCTGGAGGCCCAGCCCGCCTATCCCAAGGACAAACACAACGAGGTCCACTTCCAGCGCGTCTGCGAGATGTTCGACCGCGTGATCTATGCCGGGTATCTCGATGTGGAGCGGTGGGGCATCTCCTTGCAGCCCGGCAAGCACGAGCCGCTGATCTCGTTCGAGACCTGGCAGAAGGCCCAGGAGCGCCTGAAGGGCAAGCCTGCCGTTGCCGCCGTGCGCAAGGACACCAGCGCCGACTTCCCGCTCAGGGGCTTTGTCGCGTGCGGATGCTGCGGCAACCCTATGACGGCGGGATGGTCCAAGGGGCGCAACGCCTACTACCCCTATTATTTCTGTCAGACCAAAGGCTGCGCGGAGCGCCAGAAATCCTTCCGCCGCGACGTGATCGAGGCCGACTTCGAGACCCTTCTCCGCAAGCTCCGGCCCCAGCCCGGCCTGTTCGCCATTGTGCGGGATATGCTGCGCGATGTGTGGGACGAGCGCGCAGCAAACGCCTCGGAGCAGCAGAAGGCGGCCAGGGCAGACATCACCAAGATCGAGCGCAAGACTGCGGCGCTGATGGATCGCCTGATCCAGACGGACAGCCCGACGCTGATTTCCGCCTACGAGGCGGAGATTCGCAAGCTGGAGGAAAAGCGCGTAGCCCTGGCCGAGCAGACCCATAATACGGCTCGGCCTGCCACGGATTTCGACACGGCCTATCGAACCGCTCTCGAATTCCTCGCAAACCCTTGGAAACTCTGGGCTTCCGGAGAACTCGGTGCACGCCGATTGCTGCTCAGACTGGCCTTCACAGGCCCTGTGCCATATGTGCGGAATGAGGGTTATCGAACCGCCGAAATCGCCTTGCCCTTCAAGGTGTTAGGGCAAATTTGCGGCTCGAAAAGGGAATTGGTGGAGCCGAGGGGAATCGAACCCCTGACCTCTGCAGTGCGATTGCAGCGCTCTCCCATCTGAGCTACGGCCCCGGGGCTCGCGTCGATCAGCCGCGCGAGCTTGCCGCATCTAGGGTGCCTCCCCCGTTTCTGTCAAGGCAAAGGCGCACGTCGTCCCCATTCGAGATCGCCGGTCCCCAAATTTTGCGCGCCCAGAGCCTCGGACGACCGATCCTCACCGGCCGAAGCTCGCATCCTTTCTCACCGCTCCCCCGATATTTTGAGAAAGAATGTCCCCGCTTTTCCGGCCGGTTTGGGCGGATCACGGCTTGAGGTCGAACAGTCCGGCCTGATGGCGGACGAACCGGCGATGCAGAGGCGGCAGTCTCAGTGCGAGGCCCGCAAGGCGCGGCCCGAGACTGCGCGCCAATGGTCCCGTTGCGGTGGCGAAGCGCTGCAACCGGTCGCTTTCGCGCACCACCGCAGCGCCCTTGCGCAAGCGCCAGCGCGCCCAATCCCTCAGGCGTCCGGCGCGAAGAAATCGCGCGAAGGTGACAGCATCCTCGATGCCGAGATTCATGCCGTGCCCGCCGACCGGCGAATGGACGTGCGCCGCATCGCCCATCAGCCAGATGCGGCCGAACCCCTGCTTCGCGACATGACGATGGCTGACGGCGAAGTCCGCGCTCCAATGAAGCGCGCCGGGTCGCCACCGGCGGGGCATCCGCTCCAGCACATCCGGCGCATTCGAGATCAGTCGATGCCGACCCGACCCAATCGGAATACGAAACAGCGCCGGCCGGCCGCGCTCCAGCCGGAGTTCGCCCCAGGTCATGGACGCCCCGCCAAGATCGACATCGGCCAGCGACCAGGTGTTGGGATAGGCCGCACCCGGAAAGTTCAGCGCAAGCGCATGGCGAACCAGGGAATGGTCGCCGTCCGCACCGACCACCCAATCGAAGGCGTCTTCCTGTCGGCCATGGGCGATCGAGAAGGCGACGTTGACGCGCTTGGCGTCCTGATAAAGCTCCGTCACCGCAACCGAGCGCTCCACGATCACCCCTTCAGCGGTGAGGTGGGCGGCGAGGATCGCCTCCGTCTCGCTCTGGGGCAGGGAAAGCAGGAAGGCGAAGCGGTGGTCGAGACGACGCATGTCGACGCGGGCCGCCAAGCGGCCGCCGGCCATCACCTGAACGCCATTCAGCCGAACGCCGGCGTCGATCAGATCCGCCGCAACGCCGAGCCGATCGAGCAGGTCGAGAGTGCGGGCATGGACTGCGACGGCACGCGATTCCGGAGCCGGCTCCGATGCCTTGTCGACGATGCGCACGGCGAACCCGGAGCGGGCGAGCGCCAGCGCCGCCGAAAGTCCGACCGGCCCGGCCCCCACCACCAGGACGCGTTCGCGACGGCTCATCGGCTCACGGCCTCCCGACGCGCGCGACCGACGAAGGTGTTTGCCCACTGGCGATGTCCGACGAACCGACGTTCAACGCCCGATGGCATGGGCCGCCAAGCCGGGGTCATTTGGTCCATGAGGTGCATGCGGCCACCATGGCTCCCCTTTCACCCCAGCAGCACCAAGAGAAAGGGCACCAACAGCGCCGTCAAGAGCCCGTTCAGCGCCATCCCCAGACCGGAAAAGGTGCCGGCAAGCGGCGTAAGCTGAAACGCGCGTGCCGTGCCGATCCCATGGGCGGCAACGCCGGCGGCCAACCCACGAGCGCGGTCATCCTCGATTCGCAACAGTCGCATCAGCGGGGTCAGCAGGATCGCCCCAAGGACACCCGTCGTGATGACCAGCACGGCAGCGAGGCTGGCGATACCGCCCAGGCGCTCTGAAATCGCCATTGCAATTGGAGTCGTTACCGATTTCGGCGCGAGAGAGACCAGGATGTCGTGCGGCAAGCCGAACGCGTAGCCGAGCGCCAGCGCCGAGCCGACCGCCGTCACCGATCCGGCGAGAAGCGCGATGGCAAGCGGCAGCAACGCCCGGCGGACATGGCCGAAATTTTCCACCAACGGCACCGCCAACGCCACAGTCGCCGGCCCCAGCAGAAAGTGCACGAACTGGGCGCCTTCGAAATAGACCGGAAACGGCGTTCCCGTGAAAGACAGGCAAGCCATCACCAGTGCCGTCGCGATCACCACCGGATTGGCAAGCGGCGCGTTGTCGAAGCGCGCCGCGATCCGGGTCGCCACCCAATAAGCCGCAAGCGTCACGGTCAGCCAGAGGAGCGGCTCCTCCTCCAGATAGACCCAAAGGCTTTCAACCGGTGTCATGCGCCGCGCCGCCCGCTCGCCCGCACCACCAGGCGAAACACCAGCGCCGTCACAGCCAAGGCCAACGCAGTGGAGATCAGGAGTATGACAGCAAGCGCAAGGCCGTGACTGGCAAGCAACGGCCCGTATTGGACCACGCCGACGGCGGCGGGAACGAACAGGAGCGACAGATTGCGCAGGATGCCGTGGGCCACCGGCGGGAGCACCGACGGAATCCCGCGAACCAACAGCCAGACGGCCAGAAGCGCCGCCCCGACGACAGGTCCGGGAACCGGAAGCGCGGTCAGGCGAACTAGGATTTCGCCAACGAGCTGACAGCCGAGCAGAACGACGAGCGCTGCGATCATGGCTGCCTCCCTTCCCAACCTAAAACCACGAGATTATGCCCCCTTTTCTTTCCAAATTGTGGAAACTTGCAGGTCGCAGTGTCGATGGGGGGTTAGGGTCAAGCCCCATCGGTACAATGGGCGGAATTCACCTTTCGCTTGCGCAGACCTGGGGCTCGCCGGCCTTCGGCAGGCGAATATCGGCGTTGCGGGGCGCACCGCATTGTCCCCTCGCACGCTTTCGTATAGGCGAAACGGCTGGAACACGTTTGAGGAAAGGTCGGGTGCGCACCTTTTGTCGAGGTCGCCGCCAACCGACGCCGGGATGGGGACTGCCAAGAAATGTTCGATAAGATCCTGATTGCCAACCGTGGCGAAATCGCGTGCCGGATCATTCGCACCTGCCGCAGGTTGGGTATCGGGACCGTGGCGGTCTATTCGGAGGCCGACAAGGACGCTTTGCACGTGGAGATGGCCGATGAGGCGGTCGCCATCGGGCCGCCGGCAGCCGCCCAGTCCTATCTGGTGATCGACAAGATCGTCGAGGCTTGCCGACAGACCGGCGCCCAAGCGGTCCATCCTGGCTACGGCTTCCTGTCGGAGCGCGCAGCCTTCCCGGAAGCGCTCGCGGCCGCCGGCATCGTCTTCATCGGGCCGAACCCTGGCGCGATCGAAGCGATGGGCGACAAGATCACTTCCAAGATCAAGGCGAAGGAAGCCGGCGTTTCGACCGTTCCCGGCTCCGCCGGCATCATCTCCTCTCCGGAAGAAGCCGTTGAAATCGCCCGCGAGATCGGCTTTCCGGTCATGATCAAGGCCTCGGCCGGCGGCGGCGGCAAGGGCATGCGGATCGCCAGGTCGGAGGCGGAGGTGGCCGACGGTTTCGCCCGCGCCCGCTCCGAGGCCGCCTCCTCGTTCGGCGACGATCGGGTCTTTATCGAGAAGTTCATCGTTAATCCGCGACACATCGAAATCCAGGTGCTGGGCGACAAGCACGGCAACGCGATCTTCCTGGGCGAGCGCGAATGCTCGATCCAGCGGCGCAACCAGAAGGTCGTCGAGGAGGCGCCCTCGCCGCTGTTCGATCAGGACGACGAGACCCGCGCCAAGATGGGCGCTCAGGCGGTCGCCCTGGCCCAGGCGGTCGGCTACGATTCGGCTGGTACCGTCGAATTCGTCGCCGGCCAGGACAAGAGCTTCTACTTCCTGGAAATGAACACGCGCCTCCAGGTGGAGCATCCGGTGACCGAGCTCGTCACCGGGGTCGATCTTGTGGAGCAGATGATCCGCGTGGCGGCGGGCGAGACGCTCGCCATTCGCCAGGAGGACGTGAAGCTCGACGGCTGGGCGATCGAGACCCGGCTCTATGCCGAAGATCCCTTCCGCGGCTTCCTGCCGTCGACCGGCCGGCTCACGCGCTACCATACCCCTGCCGATGAGACCGTGGACGATGCCACCGTGCGCGTCGACACCGGCGTGGTGGAAGGCTCCGAGATCACGCTGTTCTACGACCCGATGATCGCCAAGATGATCACCCACGCGCCGACGCGGATCGGGGCGATCGACGCCATGGGCGAAGCGCTCGACCGGACCATCGTCGATGGCATCCGCCACAACGTGCCGTTCCTTTCCGCCTTGATGGCGCATCCGCGCTGGCGCTCGGGCGAGCTGTCGACCAACTTCATCGACGAAGAGTTTCCCGACGGCTTTACCGGGGGCACCTTGGACGACACGGCCAAGCAGGTGCTTGCCGCCGCGGTCGCCTCGGCGGAGCTCGCGCGCGCCGAACGCACCCGTCGTCTGCCCGGCCAGCTCCGCCGCTCGCCGGCTCCGGTCGCACCGGACTGGACCGTGGACATCAATGGAGAGGTCCTGCCCGTCACGATCGTCGAGGGCGCGCCCGGCATTCCGGTCGGGCTGACGCTCAAGATCGGCGCGGCGGAAGAGCCGGTGACGGTCTCCTCCGAGTGGCGTCCGGGCGACGTGTTGTGGTCCGGCCACGTCGGAGGACGTCAGGTCTCGGTGCAATTGCGGTCGGCGCTGAATGGTTACGATGCGTCCTGGAACGGCGTCTCGGCTCCCGTCCGGCTGCTGCGCCCACGTGTTGCCGATCTCGACGCGTTGATGCCGGAGAAGATTGCAGCCGACACCTCCAAGATGCTGCTTTGCCCGATGCCGGGCCTCGTCGTCTCCATCGAAGTCGAAGTCGGCCAGGAGGTGGAGCCCGGCGAAACGCTTGCCATCGTCGAGGCGATGAAGATGGAGAACGTGCTGCGCGCCGAGCGTGGGCTGAAGGTGAAATCCATCAACGCCAAGAAAGGCGACAGCCTCGCCGTTGATGCAGTGATCATGGAATTCGAGTAGGCTTCCGCCGTTCGGATCCTTCCCGGAAGCCACTGACGCGCGGAAGAGACCGAAAGCCCCAAATTGGACACGTTTCCGGCGAACCGGATTCCGGACCGCCGGAAAACGCTCTGGAGCGCCGGCACGATGCGGATCACGTTCGCCTACGGTGCCAACCTGGATGCGGCCGGCATGCGCCGCAGATGTCCGCGCGCCCGGCCGCTCGGGTCCGGGCGTCTCGACAATTGGCGCTTCCAAATCACCAGCGACGGCGTTGCCTCCGTCGTTCCGCGCATGGGACATGCCGTCCACGGCGTCCTGTGGCGAATTTCGGCTCAAGACGAAGCAGCCCTCGACGAGTTCGAGGGCGTCGGCTGGGGCCTATACCGGAAGACCCATCTTCCGATCCAGGGAACATCCGGACCGGTTCGCGCGCTGGTTTATGTCGGAAGGTCCAAGACGCCCGGCCGGCCGCGCAAGGGTTATCTGGATGAAGTCGTGCTGCCGGCGGCGCGGGCCTGGGGGTTGCCTGACACTCATTTGAGCGAGCTCGAATCCTGGCTTCGGCCGGGATAACCCGCAAAGGATCCGCAATGAGCGACCGCAGCGTGCATATCCTGATTACGGGCCTGGTTCAGGGCGTCGGCTATCGCGCCTGGCTTGCCCAGCTTGCCGATGCCTACGAACTCGGCGGCTGGGTCCGCAACCGAATGACCGGCGAGGTCGAGGCGGTATTTTCCGGCCCCGCCGAGCTCGTCGCCGACATGATCACCGAATGCCACAAAGGGCCGCCCGGCTGCCGGGTGACCTCGATCTCCGTGCAGGAGAAGGCAGCCCCAGTGCAGTCGCCCTTCGAGGTACTCGACACGATCTGACAGTTGTCCGTGCGAAGTGGAACCCGGTTCGCCGTCCGGAAGTTTGACGCAGGTGTCAGACTTCCCGGCCGGCGCCCTGGTCCAGCACATGGCGGGCAACCATCAGGTCGAGATGGGCGCCACCGCCATTCTTGCAGACCGTAATCTCGTCTGCGCTCTGCCGCCCGGCCGCACCGGAGGCGAGATCGAAATAGTCCGCCAGCACATCCGCCTCCGTGATCACCCCGCGCTCCATTGGGTCGATCAGCTCCCCGATCTCGCCGATCGTGGTCTTGCGGTTGTCGACGAACAGCCGGCCGCAGGTGAGCACGTCGTCATCGGCCTCACGCGTGGTAGGCGTGAACGCGCCGACCAAATCCACATGGGCGCCGGGCTTGAGCCATGCCCCTTTAAGAACCGGTGTTTCCGACATGGTCGCCGTCGTGACGATGTCGGCTTCGCCAACCGCGGTTGCGAGATCGTCAACCAGGACAACCGACACGGCGAGATCGCTGAGGCGGTCACCCAGCGCCTCAGCACGGGCGCGGGTCCGGTTGTAGATCTTCACCTCGGAAATCGACGGCCGTACCGCCAGATGCGCCCGGATCAGCGGCTCCGCCATGTTGCCCGCGCCGATCATCAAATGCGTCGCCACATCCTGCCGGGCCAAAAAATCGGCCCCAAGCGCGGAATCGGCCGCCGTCTTCCAGGCCGTCAGCGCAACGCCGTCGACCAGGGCGGCAGGTTCGCCGGTCGCCTCGTCGAACACCAGCATCGCCCCCTGGATGGACGGACGCGGCGGCGCAGCGGACGGGTTGTCCGGATAGACCGTGACAGCCTTCACACCAGCTCCGAACCCGCCAATCCATGCCGAGCGGACCAGGAACTTGCGCCCCTCGGAGGCCAGCAACGTATCGCCGAGCTCGGCAGCAGCGCCGGCATGGGCCGCCTTCAGCGCATCGACCAGGGACCGCCACGAAAGCGAGGTGTCGATGTCGGGTCCGCTGACGATACGCATGGTGTCTCCTTATCCAATCTCTCTTCGGTTTCGACGGCGGCCCGTAGGCCGTTGGGTTGACAGGGCGCGCCGCAGCGGCGTCAAAAGCGGCAACCGATCGACCTGCCCGCCGGCCCAGTCACGGCTATGAGTTCGAGTGGGATGCGGGCGGAAAGCCGCTTCTCACGTTTCCTTGTCCCGCTCTAAGAGGCGCATGATGGCCCTTCCCCCGCTCGGGATTCCCTACGACGACGCCGCGATCTTCACCGATCTCTATCAGCTCACGATGCTGCAGTCCTATCATCGCGAGCACATGAGCGGACAGGCGGTGTTCACGCTGTTCTTCCGCAAGCTGCCAGAAACCCGCAATTTCATGCTCGCCGCCGGACTGGATCCGGTGTTGGAATATTTGGAGACGCTGCACTTCTCCGCCGACAGCCTTGGCTATCTGGCCGACACCGGCCACTTTTCCCCTGACTTTCTGGAATGGCTGAAGAGCTTCCGCTTCACCGGCACCGTGCGCGCCGTTCCCGAAGGCACGCCCGTCTTCCCCCATGCGCCGGTGCTGGAAATCGAGGCGCCGATAGCAGAGGCGCAACTGGTCGAAACCTTTGTCATCAACCAGATCACGGTTTCGACGCTGCTTGCCTCCAAGGCGATCCGCATCGTGGAAGCCGCGAAGGGCAAGCCGGTGATCGATTTCGGCACCCGCCGCGCCCATGGCTTCGATGCCGGCAACAAGGCGGCCCGCGCGGCCTATCTGGCCGGCTGCGTGTCCACCGCCAATGTGCTCGCCGGCAAGCTCTACGGCATTCCGATCGCCGGCACGATGGCGCACTCCTACGTCGAAGCCTGGAAAGACGAAGCTGCGGCCTTTGCCGCCTTCACCGCGCTTTATCCCGACACCGTGCTCCTGATCGATACCTACGATCCCCTTGTCGGAACCGACAATGTGATCGCGCTGGCCAAGAAGCTCGGCGCCGACTTCCGGGTCCGGGCCGTGCGGATCGATTCCGGCGATCTGATCGCGCTCTCCAAGGAAGTGCGCCGGCGACTGGACGCAGCCGGGCTTTATCACGTGGAGATCTTCGCCTCCGGCGGGCTCGACGAGATCCGGATTGCCGAACTCGGCGCCGCCGATGCCCCGATCGACGGCTATGGCGTCGGCACTCGGCTCACGACCTCTTCCGATGCTGCGGAACTCGATATGGCCTACAAGCTCGCCGCCTATAACGGCGAAGGCCGGATGAAGCTTTCGCCGCTGCGCAAGAACCTGCCTGGCGCCAAGCAAATCACCCGCATCGAGCGCGACGGCGTCGCCGATCATGATGTGGTCCGACGTGCGGAGGAAGCCGGCGAAGGTCGCCCCCTCCTGGAGACCATGATGGAGAACGGCGAACGCACAGCAGCCGGCCGACGATCGCTCGACGAGATCCGGGAAACAACCCGCCGGGAGGTTGCCCGCCTGCCTGCGCCATTGCGCACCCTCGAACCGGCGGACCCCGGCTACAAAGTCGTCGTCAGCGACGTCCTCACCCGCTACACAGACGAGATCGAGGCCGAACTCGCCGGCCGAAACCGCTGAAGAGCGAGGGGGAGGATGCCGCCATGACCGGAGCCGCGAGCGAACTTGCCCCGCTTCTGCACGCCATTGCCGACGATGCCCCGCGCTTCTACGGGCAGGGCCGCGTCAACAGCTCGATCCCGCGACTGGCGGCTGTCGATCCGCACCAGTTCGGGATTGCCGTCGCAACGCTGGACGGCGACGTGGCGACTGCCGGGTCCGCTCGGGTTCCGTTCTCGATCCAGTCGATCTCGAAGGTCTTCAGCCTGTGCATGGCCCTCGACCATTTCGGCGAGGGCCTGTGGGAGCACGTGGGGCGCAATCCGTCCGGCCAGCGCTTCAACTCGCTGGTGCGAGTGGAGCTGGAACATGGCCGGCCGATGAACCCGTTCATCAATCCCGGTGCGCTGGTCGTCGCCGATTGTCTGGTGCAGCGGCTAGCCGCTCCGGTCCACGCCTATCTCGGCTATCTTCGGAAATTCGCGAAGACCCAGCGCGTGGCGATCGACGAGAAGGTCGCGCGCAGCGAGCTGAAGACCGCGTTTCGCAACTACTCGGCCGCGAATCTTTTGAAGGACTATGGCAACCTCGCGGGCGACCCTACCGCGGTGGTCAACGCCTACACCCATTTTTGCGCCGCCACGATGACGTGTGTGGAGCTTGCCCGCGCGGCCCTTCCGCTTGCCAACGACGGACACGATCTCGCGACCGGGCGGTCGCTTCTGCCGCCCGGCCGGTCGCGCCGGATCAACGCGCTGATGTTAACCTGCGGCCTCTACGACGCCGCCGGCGATTTTGCCTATCGGGTCGGCTTGCCGGCCAAAAGCGGCGTCGGCGGGGCAATTGTCGCTGTCGTTCCCAACCGGATGACGATTGCCGTGTGGTCGCCCGAACTCGATGAGCTTGGCAACTCGGTGGCCGGGTTCGCGGCGCTTGAGCGTTTGGCCCGCGAAGCCGACCTTTCGGTTTTTTAGGTTGCTTGAGTTCTGATCAGTCGTCCCGGCCCGTGATCGAAGGCGACACGGCGGGATCGCTTGCCGGAAAAGTCTCTTCCAGCGCCTCGTCGAGGTCTTTCGAGCGCTCTTTGCGCTTTTCTTCCTTTTTCTTTTCCGCAGACGCGTCGTCTTTTTCAGTTTTACCTTTGTCTTTCACATGATCGGTCATCGTGACCTCCATCTCCAACCGGCCGCTATACGCGAACACTCCGCGATCGCGTGTCATCGGTGACATACGCCGGCTACTCCGGTTCTGTGAAAAACGTGTCCGGGCGCGGCAAAGTTCCGATTGGAACCTTCAAGCGCGCACCACGTTGATCGCCGTAAGTGATCGGACAATTTCAAAAATAGCGAGTGCGCGTTTCGGCTCCGCCGGCGTTGGGCTGGAAGAAGCTGTTCGAATTTACGATCTCAGGCACGGAGGGAGGAGGCCGTCGCAGTCGAAAGCTTTACCTTTGCGATATGCGTGCAGGCAACTGCCAACGAAAAGTGTCGACAGGCTCCCCACCGTCGAGAGAGCTACCTCGTTTACACGGCAGATGTCGTGGTGGGCGCGACCTCGAAAGTCGCAACAATGCGCGCGGAAGTGGTTCGCCGCTCGCGGAACCGAAGGTGGCTCCAAGTCTTTGTCTTTACGCGTTTCCGAATGGCGAAACGGGGTTTTAGCTCGCCTGGGAGACGCTCAGCGAACCGAGTTGAGAGTGGTCAGATGTTGAACAAAAATCCAGACGATCTCCGGCTCGACCGAGAAAAGGCACGCCAGGGCGAATTCGGCCGATCCATGAAACGCGTGGTGACGATCGGGATCGCCGCGTTCGCGATTTTCGGCGCAATTGCTTGGTTCTATTTCCTGGCAGTGCCAGACAACGAGCCAGCCCCGGACGCGGAGCCGGGGCCACCGGAGCAGCAGATCGTTCCTGATGCGGCAAGTGGCGCGAATTGAGACCACGCTTAATCAAGAAAGCAGAGCAAGGGCGCGCAACCCGAGTCCGAGCATGAGAGTGGACCGGGCTAATCTCAGCCGATGCCGAAACCGACATCGGCGTCGATAAACACCGCTTGCCTCACGACAACGGCGGTGGCCGCTATTCCTCGCTGCGAATCTGTTCGACGGCTGTCGCCATCAACTCATCCATGGTGCGGCGGATCTGATGATCCGTCTGCTGAACGCCCCCCTCGTCGAAATCCTTGCGGATCTTCCGGAAGACGTCCTCTTCGCCCGGCTCTTCGAAATCGGCGCGCACGACTTCCTTGGCGTAGGTATCGGCCTGATCGCCGGCATAGCCGAGCTTCTCCGCCGCCCATAGCCCCAAAAGCTTGTTGCGGCGCGCGGTTGCCTTGAAGCGCAACTCCTCGTCGTGGGCAAACTTGCCCTCGTAGGCATCCTTGCGGCTTTCGAACGTGGTCATGCAAGCCTCCCGATAAGGTCGATGCGGGCCGCCCTGGCCGCAAAATCATGTCCGTCGCCCGCCTCAATAGCGGCGCGCGCGCACCAAATCAACGCAGGCGGATATCTCTGCCGGATACCGCTGACAACAGTCTCGAAAATGGGGGCACACGCGCCCGCTGCCAAGAGCGTGCCGCCCGCAACCGCCTGCAATCGCTTTGCCCCCACGCACGCTCTTAAATCCCGCTCTTGTGTCTAAATCTTTGCAGGCGCATATAGAGGCTCCGTTTCGCCTGCGACCGTTTCGAGCCGTGGCCCTTCGGCCGATCGGCGTCGGTCGGGCGCGCGAGGCGTGCGGATTGTACGCGCACCCGCGATCGAGTACGGTGCGGCCGCAGGGGCCGGATCGCGAATCGTCGGTTCGCTCGGCCGCGCGTCAGTGGCTGGTCTTTGTTCCGCAAGCTCGGAGTGCTCCCGGCCTCATGGATTTCCTCAATCATACACGGTACGTGCCGATGAATCGTCGCCGCCGAATCTACGAAGGCAAGGCTAAGATCCTTTATGAGGGACCGGAGCCCGGTACCCTGATCCAGCATTTTAAGGACGACGCGACCGCCTTCAACGCAAAGAAGCACGAAATCGTCGACGGCAAGGGCGTCCTGAACAACAGGATCTCGGAATATGTCTTCAGCCATCTGAATGACATGGGCATTCCGACCCATTTCATTCGCCGGCTGAACATGCGCGAGCAGCTTATCCGGGAAGTGGAGATCATCCCGCTCGAGGTGGTGGTTCGCAATGTCGCCGCCGGCTCGCTGTCGAAGCGGCTGGGCCTGGAGGAAGGCACCCAGCTTCCGCGCTCCATCATTGAGTTCTACTACAAAAACGACGAGCTCGACGATCCGATGGTCACCGAGGAGCACATCACGGCCTTCGGCTGGGCAACACCCCAGGAGATCGACGACATCATGGCGCTGGCGATCCGCGTCAACGACTTCCTGTCGGGCCTGTTCCTGGGTGTCGGCATCCGCCTCGTCGACTTCAAGATGGAATGCGGGCGCTTGTGGGAAGGCGACATGATGCGCATGGTCGTCGCCGACGAGATCTCGCCGGATTCCTGCCGGCTGTGGGACATCGCCACTGAAGAGAAGCTCGACAAGGACCGCTTCCGCCGCGACATGGGCGGCCTGTTGGAGGCCTACCAAGAAGTGGCGCGCCGGCTGGGCATCCTGAACGAGGTCGACCGGCCTCAGGGCTCCGGCCCCGTCCTCGTCAAATAGACCGGTTCTTCAGCGGAGAAGTCACGATGCGCGCACGGGTCACCGTCACGCTCAAGCAAGGTGTTCTCGATCCTCAGGGCAAGGCGATCCAAGGCGCGCTCAAGGGGCTCGGCTTCGATGGTGTCAACGCCGCCCGCCAGGGCAAGGTGATCGATCTCGACCTCGCCGAGACCGATCCGGAGCGCGCCCGCGCCGAGGTGACGCGGATGTGCGAGACGCTGTTGGCCAACACCGTGATCGAATCCTACGCGATCGACCTGGTTTAGTTCGCGTCCCTTTGGTTCGAGCGGCCGGTTGCTGGCGTGCACAATGGAGGCCCCGCCGGTGTAAAGTGATTGCCAAAGCGCGAGCCTAGAGCATTTCCCGTTCAGACTGAATCAGTCAACCTGAACGGGAAGGAATTGCTCAAGGTCTTGAATCTGGAGCCATTTCTATTCGATCAGGAGTTTCCACCTGATCGCAAGAGGTTCTAGGTAGCGTTAAAACTTGACCGGCAAGGTGCAATAGGAGCGGTTATGGACGCCGCCGATCCATCTTCCACCTCCCCCGAACCGCGCGACGATACCGGCGCGATCGTTCGCTTCATGGTGGTCAAGGCTGCGATCTTCATTCTCGTTCCAGCGATCGTGGCTGCGGCCGCCGTCATCATTCTTCTGTGAGGAAGTCTACCGTGAAGTCCGCCGTCATCGTGTTTCCCGGTTCCAACCGCGACCGCGATGTCGCGTCCGCGCTTCACCGCGCAACCGGTGTCGAGCCCACCTTCGTCTGGCATGCCGATAGCTCCCTGCCCGATGTCGATCTCGTCGTGCTGCCGGGCGGCTTCTCCTACGGCGACTACCTGCGCTCTGGCGCGATCGCGGCGCGCGCTGCGATCATGCCGGCCGTGGCGGAACATCACCGGAAGGGCGGCTATGTGTTGGGGATTTGCAATGGCTTCCAGATCCTGACCGAAGCCGGATTGCTGCCCGGAGCCTTGATGCGCAACGCGGGCCTCCGCTTCGTCTGTCGCAAGGTGCGCCTCTCGATCGAACGCACGGATACCGCCTTTACACGCGGCTACAGTCAAGGCCAAGTGATCACCTGCCCTGTTGCCCATCATGACGGCAACTATTTCGCCGACGCCGATACGCTTGCCCGCCTCGAAGACAACGGTCAGGTGATCTTCCGCTATGCCGAGGGCACCAACCCCAACGGGTCGGTCCACGACATCGCCGGCATTGCCGACGAGACCGGCCGCATCCTTGGCATGATGCCGCATCCGGAAAACCTGGTGGTGGACCATCAGGGCGGCACCGATGGTCTCGGCCTGTTTTCCGGGCTTGCACAGGCTGCCCGCGAGCCGGCCTGAAAGGCCCGAGGCCGAACTCGCGCGCGGCCAATCGGAGGGCAGCTTTCCGCCTCAAGCCATCGCTTTGGCCGCCCTCAACTCTCGACCGAAAAGGCCAGGATCTGCGAGATCTCCGTCAGCGATCGGCCGCCTTCCGCCCGCCAGCGCTCGACCGCCTCACGAACGGCGTCAATGTCGCGCTTGGACGACGGCAGCTTGGTCACCACGCCTTCGCGCTTCAGTGCCGACACCACCGCATCGGAATAGATGAGCGCATCGACGCCCATGCGGCGGAGAAAGAGTTGGCCGGTCTTGCCACCGAGCCGGCTTCCTTCCGCTTTGAGCATCGCCACCAGCGCAAAATAGTCCTCAGGACGCGACGCCGCGAAGTAGGCTCCGGCCGACCGGTGCGCCTTCGCCAGCCCCTGCACCAGTTCGGCGTTGATGCCGACCGAGCGGATCTTGGCGATGTTGCCGACAATGCGTTTGTCCTTGGCCAGGCGGTCGACGTCGTCGTCCGACATCAGCGTCCAACGGCCAACGTCGAAATCCTCGAAAGCGGCCTCGAACCCCGGCCACTTGCGGTCGATCAGCGACCAGTCGAATCCGGCCTGGAACACGGCGCGCGTCATCTCGGCAAGGAAGCGGGCATCCGGCGTCGCGGCGATCTCAGCCGGCGACTTGGGAGCGCTGAGCAACTGGTTCAACGCCGCCCCTCCCCCTTTTCGGGCAGCGGCGAGCGACGTGATTTCCTCGAACGTCCGCACTAACGGCTCCTCCCCCATCCCGCGCTACCGAGCCGACGACGGATCCTCGCCTGCCGATTTTCCGGCTGCTTCGGCCTCGTCGTCCAGCCGGCGCCTTGCCGCCGCACCGGCCGCGAGCTGCCGCTTGGTCGCCTGGTCTTCCGGAACCTCGTTGCCGTCCTCGTCGATGATCCGAACCGTCACCTCGCGGTGCGCGAAGTGGATGCCTTCGCGCTCGAACAGCTCGCGGATTTCGGCGTAGACGCGCTTGCGCACCAGGAACTGGTCGCCCGGCTTGGTCATGAACTTCACCCGGATGATCATCGCGGAGTCTTCCATCTGGTAGACGCCCTGCGACTTCAGCTGGTCCAGGAACATGTGGCCGATGTCCGGGTCCTCCAGCAGCTGCTGGCCGAGCTTCTTGACCAGCTTGCGCACCTTCTCCGGATCCGTGTCGTAGGTGAGCCGAAGCGGCAGCTTCATGATCACCCAGTCGCGCGAATAGTTGGTGAGCCGCTTGATCTCGCCGAACGGGATCGTGTGCAGCGGGCCGTTCTGGTGGCGCAGCTGGAACGAACGGATCGAGATCTTCTCCACCACGCCCTTCACACTGCCCAGATCGATGTACTCGCCCTTGCGGAAGGCGTCGTCGATCAGGAAGAAGGCGCCGGAGAAGATGTCGCGGATCATCGTCTGCGCACCGAAGCCGATGGCCAGACCAACCACGCCCGCACCGGCGAAGAGCGGGGCAATGTTCACGCCGATCCCCGCAAGCCCCACCATGATCGCCATGGAGGCGATGGTGATCAGCAGGAAGTTGCGGAACAGCGGCAGCAGGGTCGCAAGCCGCGTCGCCCCCTGCCCCATCTCCGCGTCGCCGTGGCCACCGGCATGCTCACCGGCAAAGCCGCCCTGCTCGGCGGCGATCTTGCCGTCGACCCAGACCTTCACCGACTCGTAGGCCATGTAGGACAAAAACAGCACGATGAAGATGCCGAGGAAGCGGGCCACGATGTGGCCTTCCGCGGCAACCGGGATGCCCCACAGATGCAGGAACAGCACGACGCCGACGGCGATGGAGATGATCGCCGCGCCGTGCTCGAACAGATTGCGGAACGCCGCCTTGCCGACGTCGCGCCGCTCCAGCGGCTGCAGTTCGTCGTCATCGTCGATATCGGCGAACATGTCGTCGGCATCTGAGACCGCAGCGCCCAGCGGCTGGGGCGCCGGTTCGGTGGCCGTCGCCTCCTCCTCGGGCTCCGGCTGCGGTTGCGGGAGCCAGCGGTCGATGACGATCAGCAGGATGCCGTAAAGCGCCAGCGCGACCACCAGCGCGATCACAGGCCCGGAGATCAGCGCCTCGACGTCGCTATAGTCGAGCAGCCGTCGCACGGTGCCCACTACCCAGGCGGCCCAGATATAGGCCAGCACCAGCACATGCCAGGACTGGGCCATGATCCGCCGGAAGACGGAGAGCCTGGTGCCGCGCTCGTGCACCAGGATCGCCGCGGAAACCTGGCGCCGGTGGGCGAGCGTTACTGCCGTCAGAACCAGCGCGGCAACCAGGCCGGCCAGCACGAAGAACAGATCGTAGGCGTCCTCGATCAGGCCCATTTCGCGCATCCAGGCGGCGAGCCCGAGGAAGAACAGCGCGGCCCAGACGCCGAGCATCAAGTCGCGGAATAGCGGCCGGGCCGTGTCGTCGGGAAGCGGAAACGGTCGAAAGGCTGAGATGTCCGGACACAGCAGCGTCCGAAACACCGCCCGGAAGGCGAGGCCGAGCCCGACGGTGGCCACGACGATCAGGTTGGTGAGGCGAACCGGATCATCGGCTTCCGTCACCAGAACGCCGACCACATGGCCCACGGCCGTGAACGAGCCGGCAGCGACCAGTAGAACCACGCCACGCGACAACAAAAACCCGATCTTCTCCGACCGGCTCGCCGGAACCCTGTGATAGAAGCGGAAGAAATGCCGTTTCGACCAGCCGACGATCAGCCGGTAGGCGAGCGCGCCGGCCAGGACCGTGACGGCGACCAGAACCACCGACAGACCGATCCAGGCGAGCGAGTTGTCGCGCGAGGCGGCGCGAAAGGTCGACAGGATGTGGCCGGGCAACAGCGGCAGGCGCGTGACGAGGGAATCGAGCTTGTCCTCCAGCGCCATCGTGGTCTGCAGGAACTCGTCCCCGAGCTCGTCGGCGATCTCGGTGGGGGTTTCGACGTCGTCGCTCGCTGCCGCAGCCGTGCCTTTCGGCGCGATCACGATGACCTGGGCGCCGGCGGATTCGGCCTGCTTGATGACCGCCTGCAGGCCTTCCGACAGCCCGTTGTCGGACCCGGCGGCATCGCCGCTCGCCGTGGCCTCTTTTTGCGCCAGAAGCGCAGCCTGGGCGGCCACGGGCGATGCGCCGGCCAGAGCCGTCACCCATACGAAGGCAGCGAGAACCGCTACGAAAAAGGACAACCGGGCCACTAGCAGCCTCTCCGACCGGAGCGAACGGACATCATTCACCTGACGCTTGTGCAACGGATAAAGCGGTATCGCCTCACCGCATGACCGCGCAACAACTGAGATTGTCGAGCGTCAATCGATTGACGTGCAGCGTTCCCGCGCCTATCCGCGAGGAATGTCCCATTGAAAGGCCGACGTCGACCCCATGACGATCCCGAACGCGATTCCGATCACGCCCGAGCTCATCTCCGAGCATGGGCTTACGCCGGACGAATATGACCGCTTCGTCGCCCTGATCGGACGCGAGCCGACACTGACGGAACTCGGCATCGTTTCCGCCATGTGGAACGAGCACTGTTCCTACAAGTCGTCCAAGAAGTGGCTGCGCACGCTGCCCACTAAGGGGCCGCGCGTGATTCAGGGGCCGGGCGAAAATGCCGGCGTGGTCGACATCGGCGACGGAAAGGTCGTGGTCTTCAAGATGGAGAGTCACAATCACCCCTCCTATATCGAGCCCTACCAGGGCGCGACCACAGGCGTCGGCGGCATCCTGCGCGACGTCTTCACCATGGGCGCGCGCCCGATCGCGGCGTTGAACGCACTGCGGTTCGGTTCGCCGGAGCATCCCCGCACCCGCCATCTGGTCTCCGGCGTAGTGGCCGGCGTGGGTGGCTACGGCAACTCGTTCGGGGTGCCCACGGTCGGCGGCGAGGTCGAGTTCGACCCCTCCTACGACGGCAACTGCCTGGTCAACGCCATGGCGGTCGGGATCGCGGATGCCGACAAGATTTTCCTGTCCAAGGCCGAAGGCGTCGGCATGCCGATCGTCTATCTCGGTTCCAAGACCGGCCGCGACGGCGTCGGCGGCGCAACGATGGCGTCCGCCGCCTTCGACGAGACGATTGAGGAGAAGCGCCCCACCGTCCAGGTCGGCGACCCCTTCTCCGAAAAGCTGCTTCTGGAAGCCTGCCTGGAGCTGATGGCGACGGGGGCGGTGATCGCAATCCAGGACATGGGGGCGGCCGGTCTCACCTGCTCTGCGGTGGAAATGGGCGCCAAGGGCGATCTTGGCGTCCGCCTCGATCTCGACCACGTGCCGGTGCGCGAAGAGGCGATGAGCGCTTACGAGATGATGCTCTCCGAAAGCCAGGAGCGCATGCTGATGGTCCTCAAGCCGGAGATGCGCGAACAGGCCGAGGCGGTATTCCGCAAGTGGGGTCTCGATTTCGCGGTGGTGGGCGAAACCACCGACGATCTGCGCTTTTCCATCTGGCACCAGGGCGACGAGGTCGCCAACCTGCCGATCAAGGACCTTGGCGACGAAGCGCCGGAATATGACCGCCCCTGGGGCGAGCCGGTGGTCGCTGCCCCGCTTGCCGCCGATGCGGTGCCGGCGGTGGACGATCTGGGCGCCGCCCTGCTTGCCCTGGTCGGCTCGCCGAACCAATCGTCGCGGCGCTGGGTTTGGGAGCAGTACGATCATCTGATCCTGGGCGAGACCGTCGAGGGGCCCGGCGGCGATGCCGCCGTCGTCCAGATCGACGAGAGCGGCAAAGGGCTCGCGATGACGGTGGACGTCACGCCGCGCTATTGCGCCGCCGACCCGTTCGAGGGCGGCAAGCAGGCGGTGGCCGAAGCTTGGCGCAACCTCTCCGCCGTGGGCGCAGAGCCGCTGGCCGTGACCGACAATCTCAATTTCGGCAATCCGGAACGCCCGGAGATCATGGGACAGTTCGTCGGCTGTATCAAAGGCATCGGTGCAGCCTGCGAGGCGCTTGCCTTCCCCGTCGTCTCCGGCAACGTCTCGCTCTACAATGCCACCGGCGACGAGGCGATCCTGCCGACCCCGACGATCGGCGGCGTCGGCCTGTTGGCCGACATTCGCCGGGTAGCCTTTTCCGCGTTCGGTGCCGAGGGCGACCGCATCCTGCTGGTCGGCGGCCACGGAACCAACCTCGGCCAATCGATCTATCTGCGCGACATCCTGAAGCGGATCGAAGGGGCGCCACCGTCGGTCGATCTCGCGCTGGAACGCCGCAACGGCAACTTCGTGCGCCGCGCCATTGCCGAGATGGGGCTTTCCGCCTGCCATGACATTTCGTCGGGCGGCCTGGGGCTAGCGCTGGCGGAAATGGCGATCGCCTCCGGGCTCGGATGTTCGGTTTCCGTCCCGGACCCGGCGCATGTCGCCCTTTTCTCCGAGGATCAGGCACGCTACGTGCTTAGCGCTCCCCAGGCGCTGGCCGACCGCCTGGCTGCGGCCGCCTCGGAGGCTGGCGTCGCGATCGAAGAGATCGGCGTGGTTGGCGGTCCGGATTTGACGGTTGGCGATACGCTCTCCATATCCGTTGCATCCCTCGCCCAGGCGCACGAAAGTTGGTTCCCGACCTATATGGGTGACAGAAGCGGCAACTGAGGCCGCCCGGCGAAAGGACGAGACCCGACCATGGCGATGGATGCCATCGAGATCGAGACGCTGATCAAAACCGCCCTGCCCGACGCTCACGTCGAGATCCGCGATCTCGCAGGCGACGGCGACCACTACGCCGCCGTCGTCATATCGGAAGCGTTTCGCGGCAAGACCCGGGTGCAACAGCACCAGATGGTCTACGATGCCCTGAAGGGCCAGATGGGCGGCGAGTTGCACGCGCTCGCGCTCCAAACCTCCGCGCCAGACGTTTGACGTGGAGAGACCGTTGGAAGCACTTCGAGAGGAACCGGATCGGAACGCGCTCTCCAACGGTCTGTTTTGTCGCAATTTCGGACTGGAAACCGGTTCCTATTTTTCCTGAAATTGCTCTAACCGCCGGACCTTGACCCGGCTGGATACGGAGAAAGCCAAATGACCGATGTGAACACCTGGATTTCCGACACCGTGAAGGGCAACGACGTGGTCCTGTTCATGAAGGGCACGCCGACCTTTCCGCAGTGCGGGTTTTCCGGCCAGGTGGTGCAGATCCTGGACTATCTCGGCGTGCCCTATCAGGGCGTGAACGTGCTGGAAGCCGATGAGCTGCGCCAGGGCATCAAAGAATATTCCAACTGGCCGACAATCCCTCAGCTCTACGTGAAGGGCGAGTTCGTCGGCGGCTGCGATATCATCCGCGAGATGTTCCAGGCCGGCGAGCTTCAGAGCCATCTGAAAGACAACGGCATTTCGGTCCGCGAAGCCGTCTAGAGCATGTCCCGTTCAAATTGAATCAATTTGAACGAAAAGGATCGGCTCAAGCTATTGAATCGAGAGCCATTTCTTGTCTCTCAGATGGAAACATCTGAGAGACAAGAATGTAGAATGTTTTCAGGCGAAGTGGAAACCAATTCGCCGTCCGGAAACGCGCCAAATCGACGGCTTCAAGCCATCGGTGATTCCGTGAAAAGCGGATCGGCCTAAGAACGCTCATCTTTCTGTAAGCTCTTCGATTGCGCGGTGTTGTGCGCTGCGCAATCGGCTGTCCAGTGATCGCACGACGGTCATGGCCGCGCATGATTGCGCGCGCCACTCTTTCCTTCCCCGTTCCAAATCCCATGGCACGTCGCACCGGTCTCGTGACGATCGGTCGCGACATTTTGTCATGATTTTTGCGCAGTGCAGCATTTTAATGCTGCACTGACTATTCCGCTTCTCCCTCCCCGTTCATTCTGATGTGAAGGACATCCCATGACCCGCGTTGCTCTCGTCACCGGCGGCGTCAGCGGCATTGGAGCCGCGATCTGCCATCGACTGAAGTCCGGCGGCTACACGGTCATTGCCAACTATTTCGGCAACGACGACACCGCCAAGGCCTTTTCGGAGGAAACCGGTATCCCGGTCCGGGCCTGGAACGTGGCCGACTTTGCCGCCTGCCAGAGCGAGACCGCAGCGATCGAGGCCGAATTCGGACCGATCGACCTCCTCGTGAACAATGCCGGCATCACGCGGGATTCCACGCTGCACAAGATGACCGAAGAGCAGTGGAAGAGCGTGATCGAGGTCGACCTCGGCGGCTGTTTCAATATGTGCCGGGCCGTCATCGAAGGCATGCGCGAGCGCCGCTTCGGGCGGATCGTCAATATCTCGTCGGTCAACGGTCAGTCCGGTCAGTTCGGCCAAACCAACTATTCCGCCGCCAAGGCCGGCGTGATCGGCTTCACCAAGGCGTTGGCCCTGGAAGGCGCTTCGCGCAACATCACCGTCAACGCAGTCGCCCCCGGCTACACCGAGACGGCGATGGTAGAGGCCGTTCCCCAGAAGGTGCTCGATACCATCGTTGCCGGCGTGCCCGTCGGACGCTTAGCGACCCCGGACGAGATCGCCCGCGGCGTCATGTTCCTGCTGGAAGACGATGCCGGCTTCATCACTGGCGCAACACTGCCCATCAACGGCGGAAAATATCTCGCCTGAGAGCGTTTCCAGGCGAAGCGGAAACCGGTTCGCCGTCCGGAAACGCGTCACAGCAATTTGTCAGAGCCGTGCTCGGTTTCATGCAAGCCGGGACGGCTTTGACACGGATGGCGAATGTCTTTCCTGTCCGGCTCGGTGGTCGCGAGAGATAGGCCAAACCGCCCTTCACGCTGCTTACTCCCACGAAAGCGCAAGGCCATAAGGAGCGGCAGTTTTCGCGAAGGCGTTCGTCCCCTGCGCTATTGTTTCCCCGGTTTTCTAGCCCGCCTCACCGCCTTGTAGACCAACAAAGACCCTATGGATTCCCGCTTTCGCGGGAATGAACGGTGCAACTGGCAGATTGAGGAGCAAACCCGTCTTCCGTTTTGCTCTGCCTTTCTTCGGCTTCTGTAAACTCACACAGGCAAACGACGCATACCGTCCCTGAGTATGCTTCTGCGAAGCCAGCGTGCGTCTGTCGTGAGCGATAAGAACGACCGGAACCGGTGCCCACTTTTCTCGGGCTTTGTTCTTTGCCCCGCAAACCCGGACGGAAAACCGGTGCCCACTTTTCCTGGGTTTGCTTAGGCCCACCATTTCTCTGGCGTGAACGATCCGGCCGCTTCCTCCAGCGCACGGGCCGGCGGAAACAGATCCGCCTCCCGGAACGGCCGACCGATGAGCTGCAGCCCCAACGGCAACCCCTCGCCGGACAGGCCGGCCGGCACCGCGATCGACGGCAGGCCCGCCATGTTGATCGGCACGGTGAAGACATCGGAGAGATACATCGCCACCGGATCGTCGGTCTTGGCGCCCAGCGGGAAGGCCGGTCCCGGCGTGGTGGGAGCGAGCACGGCGTCCACGCCGGCGGCAAAGGCCTCATCGAAGTCGCGCTTGATCAGCGTGCGGACCTTCTGAGCTTTCAGATAGTAGGCGTCGTAGTAGCCGGCGGACAGCACATAGGTGCCGAGCAGGATGCGCCGCTTGACCTCGTCGCCGAACCCGGCCGCCCGAGTTTTCTCGTACATCTCGACGATTTCGTCGGCCGGCACCCGGACGCCGTAGCGCACGCCGTCATAGCGCGCGAGGTTCGACGACGCCTCTGCGAGCGCGACGATATAATAGGCCGGCAGCGCGTACTTGGTGTGCGGCAGCGAAATCTCGACCACTTCGGCGCCCGCCGCCTTCAGCCAGTCGGCGCCCTTCTGCCACAGCTCCTCGATCTCGGCCGGCATGCCGTCGACGCGATATTCCCGCGGGAGGCCAATCTTGAGCCCCTTCACCGGACTGTCGACCGCCGCCTCGTAGTCGTCGACCGGCATGTCGACGGAGGTGGTGTCCTTGTCGTCGACGCTGGCGATCACCTTCAAGATCGCCGCCGCGTCGCGCACCGTGCGCGCCACAGGACCGGCCTGGTCCAGCGAGGAGGCGTAGGCGACGATGCCATAGCGCGAGCAACGTCCGTAGGTCGGCTTCAGGCCCACGGTCGCCGTCAACGCCGCAGGCTGGCGGATCGAACCGCCGGTGTCTGTGCCGAGCGCTGCTGCGCACAGATGGGCCGCGACGGCCGCCGCCGAGCCCCCCGACGAGCCGCCAGGCGTGCGCGGGGTCTCGTCGCCAGATGCCCGCCACGGACTCACCGCGGTCCCGAACGCCGAGTTTTCGTTGGACGAGCCCATGGCGAACTCATCCATGTTGAGCTTGCCGAGCAGAACCGCGCCGGACTTCCAGAGATTCTCCGTCACCGTCGATTCGTAGGGCGGCACGAAGTTGCCCAGGATGTTGGAACAGGCGGTCGAGCGAATCCCCTTGGTGCAAAAGAGATCCTTCACGCCGAAGGGAACGCCCTCCAGCGCGCCGGCTGAGCCTTCCGCGCGCCGCTTGTCGGAGGCCGCCGCCATCTCGCGGGCAACTTCCGGCGTCTCCAGCACATAGGCGTTGAGACCGCGCGCCCCCTCGATCGCCGAAAGATAGGCATCAGTCAGTTCCACGGAGGTGAAGTCGCCGGCGGCAAGCCCGTCGCGGGCTTCGGTGAGCGATAGCGCGGTCAGATCCGTCACGTTTCCATCCTTCCCTCAGACCATCCAGGCTTGGGGACAGCGAGGTTTCGTCAAAATTTCAGTTTGCCGCTCGGCCCGGCAAAATCGCGAGTGAGCTCAGCAAGTGGCCTTTGCCGGGCCGAGCGCCTGCTCCTGCTCTGGTCTCTACTCGACGACCTTGGGCACCAGGAAATAGCCGTCCTCGGTCTCCGGCGCATTGGAGAGCACGTCGTCCACTCGGTTGCCGTCGGTCACGGCGTCCTCGCGCATCTTCATGGCAGTCTCGACCACAGCCGTCATCGGCGGAACATCGCTGACGTCCACCTCGGCCAGCTCGTCGACGAAGGCGAGAATGCCGTTGAGCTCGGCCGTCAGCTTCTCCGCCTCATCGTCCGTAACGGCAAGGCGGGCCAGCGAGGCCACATGCTTCACGGTGCTCAGGTCCACCGACATGCAGAAAATCTCCGTTGATCGTTCGGAGGGCACGCGGGTGCGCCGCGCCCGGGAACGGCGCTTGATAGCACCGGGCTCGGTGGCCGCGCAACGCGCGAGCGAGTGTGCGCCCAAAGGCTGCGAGGCAAAGGCAGGCCTTGAACCAACCCAACCTGCACAAAAACAACAAATGTTGTAATGTTGGGAGGATGACATCTTTGGATGATGACGAACGGAACGTCCTATGCCGCGCTTATCGATTGACCTTTCTGAGCAGCAGCACCAGCACCTGAAGGTGTTGGCCTCGCTGAACGGGCAAACCATCAAAGACTATGTGCTCAGCCGTGCCTTTAGCGATGTGCCCGGCGCGTCGGACATGACCGAGGAAGCCGCCTTGCAGGCGATGCGGGACCTTTTGGATCGGCGGCTGCAACAGGCGCGCGACGGCGAGACGGTCGCCCGGTCTGCGGATGAGATGAAGGCGCTTGCCCGTCAGGTGCGTGACGGGACCGCATGAGCCGATCCTACCGCTTTACAGTCGACGCCGACCGCGACCTGCTCAGGGTGTGGCTGGATACCGAATTGCGCTGGGGCGAGAAGCAGGCAGACAAATATATGGATGCCCTGCATGCTCGCTGTCAGCGTATCGTAGAGGGCGCCGCCGCGGGAAAATCCTTCGAAGGCTCGGCGGAGATTTCATTCTATCTCTGCGAGCATCATTATCTATTTTATACAGAGTGGGAAAATACCGTTGTGGTGATCGCCGTGATGCATGAGCACATGGACTTGCCCCGTCGTCTTGCCGACCGGATGGCGGGCATGTGAGTCACAGCCATCTCAAAGAGACCGTCCAAAAGCCCCGGCGGACGTAAAGGGAAGTCGCGTTAACGAACCCGACGCGCTCAGCTCAGTGCTTATACGGGTCCGCCGCGTCGCGCAGGCCGTCACCGAGGAAGTTGAAGGCGAGCACGACGATGATCACCGGGATCACCGGCGCCATCAGCCAGGGATAGACCGTCACCACGGTAATGTTCTGTGCCTCGTTCAGCATCACGCCCCAGGACACCGCCGGGCGCTGCAGACCGAGATTGAGGAAGGAAAGCGCCGTCTCGCCCAAAATCATCGATGGGATCGACAGCGTCGCCGAGGCGATGATGTGGCTGGTGAAGCCCGGCAGCAAATGCTTGCTGATCACCCGGCGCGGTTTGGCCCCCATCAGCACCGCGGCGCGCGCATAATCCTCCTCGCGCAGCGACAGAAGCTTGGAGCGCACCGCACGGGCGAGCCCCGGCCAGTCGAGCAGGCCGAGAATGACGGTGATGCCGAAATAGACCCAGACCTGGCTCCAGGTGATCGGAATAGCCGCCGACAGCGCCATCCAAAGCGGCAGCTCCGGCAGCGAGCGCAGGATCTCGATCAGCCGCATAATGGCGGAATCGACAATGCCGCCGAGATAGCCGGCAAGCCCGCCGAAGAACATGCCGAGCGCGATGGAGATCGCCACGCCGACCAGACCGATGGTCAGCGACAGCCGGGCACCGTAGATCAGGCTCGACAGCACGTCCCGGCCGAGCCGGTCTGTCCCCGCCAGGAACAAGGTGCCCTTCTCAGACGGGCAGACGAGATGGAACCGGCCCTCCACTAGGCCCCAGAACGAGTACCCCTCGCCAAGGCAGAAGAAGCGGATCGGCTGCACCTTCGAGCGGTCGGTCTCATACTCCCACTGCAGCGTCTCCATGTTGACGCTGGATTTGTAGCCGTACACGAACGGCCAAGAGAGCTGCCCGTCATGGATCACCCGGGGCAGCTGCGGTGGTGCGTACAGGAACTCGTTGTGGCGCGTGTCGGCGTCGTAGGGCGCGATCACCTCCGCGAACGGGACGCAGAGATAGAACAGAATCAGGATCACGCCTGACCAGACGGCCAGCTTGTGGCGGCGAAACCGCCACCAGATGATCTTCCACTGGGAGGCCTGGAAGAAGCGCTCCTGCTCCGCCGACAGCGTCTCGGCTTCCTTCGGATCGAACGGCGCACGGTCGACATAGTGGTCCCGGAGCGGGTTGAGGTCGGTCATTTCGACGCCTGGCCTCCGAGACGGATGCGCGGATCGAGGATCGCAAGCAGGAGATCCGACACCAGCATGCCGAACAGAGTCAGAACGGCGACGAACAGGAGAATGAAACCGGCGAGGAACTGATCCTGGGATTGCAGCGCCGACAACAGGATCGGCCCCACTGTGGGGAGGTTCAGCACCACCGAGACGATAACCGAGCCCGACACCAACGACGGGATCAAGTTGCCGATATCGGAGATGAACGGGTTCAGCGCCATCCTGAGCGGATATTTCAGGAGCAGCTTGTTCTCCTTCAGCCCCTTGGCGCGCGCCGTGGTGACATATTGGCGGTGCAGCTCATCGAGCAGGTTGGCGCGCAGACGGCGGATCATCGCCGCCGTGCCCGCCGTGCCGATCACGATGGTCGGCACGATCAAGTGGCTCAGGATCGAGCCCGCCTTGGCGATGCTCATCGGCTGATCGATATAGTCGGGGTCCATCAAGCCGCCGATCGAAACATCGAACCAGGCATTCGCCAGGAAAAGCAGGATCAGGCCGAGCAGGAAGTTCGGGGTCGCAAGCCCGAGATAGCCGAGGAAGGTAAAGCCGTAATCGCCCCAGGAATATTGTCGGGTCGCGGAGTAGATGCCGATCGGGAAGGAGACCAGGTAGACGAACAGGATGGTCGCGAAATTCAGGACCACCGTCAAAAGCAGCGTGCCAGAGACGACCTCGCCCACCGGCTTCTGAAACTCGAACGACCAGCCCCAGTTGCCCTCGATCAGGCCGTCGAACCCGTTCGGGCCGGGCCAGACGCCGAGCCAGATGCCGTAGCGCTCCAGGAACGGGCGATCGAGCGCGAACTGGTCGCGCAGAAACTCCACACGGGCGATCGCGGCCGATTCACCCTGCATCCGGAGCTGCTCGATTTGGTTCGACAGATAGTCGCCCGGCGGCAGCTCGATGATCGCGAAAATGAGGAAGCTGATGACGAGAAGGGTCGGAACCATCGTCAGCAGCCGCTTGAGAATGTAGACGCCCATGATCTCGCTGTCGTCGACCGCCGCGCGCTTCCGGTCGCAGGAAAGCGCGGACGGGCTTGAGGATCTCGCCGCGGGGCGAAGCCGCCCCGCGAACGGTCAGGCCGGCGACCTCTCCGCCGGCCCGCCGCTCACTCTTTCGGCGGATCGAAGAAGAACTCGTCCATGCGATAGATACCGAACTGTGCGCCCGGATCCCAGCCATAGACGCCCTTTTCCGGAACGTTCTGAAGATTGTTCTTCACCACAACCGGCTGCCGGACGCCGGCGACCGTACCGATCGAGAGCTGCTGTTCGGCGTGGATGGAGAGGATCTCCGACCACTTCTCCGCCATCTCCTCGTCGGTCGTCGCCCGCAGCCACTCCTGATAGGTCTGGAGCAACTCGTTGACCGGCTCGTAGTCAATCTTCTGGCCGCTCTCGCCCTTGCTCATGACGTAGCCGCCCCAGGCCGGGCCGGTATAGAACGTGGTATCGAGAGGAACCCGCTGCTGCGGCGCCATCTGCGGCGTCGGGATGCCGTTGTCGTAACCGGACCACACCAGCATCATCAGGTCGCCGGAAAAGGCACGGTTGCGCAGGATATCGCGCTGGCTCGGCCGGATGAACATGCCCACACCGACCTCGGCCCACATGTCCTTGATCAGCTCCAGCGCGTCGACCTCTTCCTGGCTTTCCCCAGCGGTCTCGATGATCAGCTCCAGCGGGCGCCCGTCGGACAGCAGGCGAACGCCATCGGCGCGGCGCTTGGTCAGGCCGATCTCGTCCAGCAGCGCATCCGCTTTCTCCTGATCGAAGTCGGCGTAAGCGTTCTGGTATTCCGGCTTGTAGAGCGGGCTGGCCTCCAGGATCGCATTGTTCGACGGCGTGGCGAGGCCGAAGAACAGGACCCGGTTGATTGCTTCGCGGTCGATTGCATAGGAGAGCGCGCGCCGGAAGCGGACATCGCGAAAGAGCTCGCGCCAGACCGGATCGTTGGTGGTCAGGTTGGGATAGATGGCGATCTGGTTCGCCTTGGCGATCGGCCACAGGCGGGTGGTGTAGTTCTCGCTCTCCTCGCCGCGCTTCAAAACGGTGATGTCGGAGAAGCCCAGCCCTCGGGCCTGGAGGTCCGGCTCGCCGGCCTGGGTCTTGGCCGCGATCAGCCCGCCTTCGGAGACGTTCATGACGACCCGGTCGATATAGGGAAGCTGCTGACCCGCGCTGTCGATGCGGTAGAAATAGGGATTGCGCACCATGATCGCGCGCCGGTCGGTGCCGAGCTTCGACGGGATCCACGGCTGCAGCGACGGCAGATCCGGGTTCGTCGCATCGTACATTTCGTCCATCTGGTTGTGGAGCTGCGCCCAGTTGCGCACCCGCGCCTCGTCAACCAGCTTCGCGATCTTGTTCTTGTCGCCGAATTTCGGATTGAACTGCTTCAGATAGTGCGCCGGGCGATAGATAAACGGCGGCGCCGCCTGCGCCAGAGTGGGCAGGAACTGCGGGTTCGGCTCCGGCCAAGTATAGCGCACGGTGACGTCGTCGATCACCTCGAAGATGGGCGGAACCCCGTTGACCAGCATGAACGGCGGCGGACCGGACGGGGTCAGCTCCTCGTTGTTGATGATCTCTTCCCAGTAGTAGCGGAAGTCCTCGGCGGTGAACGGCTTCCCGTCCGACCATTTGTGCCCTTTGCGCAGATGCAGCGTGAACGACGCCCCATCCTCGACCGACACGTCGGAGAGAATATCGGGCACAAGGTCGAGATCGTCGGTGTAGCCGACCAGCCGGGCATAACCCCACACATTGATCAGCCTGACGTCTTTGGTGCGTCCGATCAGCGTCACCAGGTCGCCGCCATGCCGCCCGGTCTGCCGCCCCTCCTCCGGCAAATCGACGATCAGCGGATCTTCCGGGATCCGCTCCGCGATCGGCGGCAGGCCATTGGGATTGGTTCGATCGAGCGTTGGCGTCTCCTTCAGCGGCGGCAAGTCCTGCGCGGCTGCAGTGGCGATACCGAGAAGGCATAGGACAGGGGCGAGGAGCAGGCGACGCACCATTAGACGGCTTCCTTCATGGCGGGGGCGAGACCGGGGGCACAGACGAAATGGCCGGGCGAAACTTCGACCAGCACCGGTTCCGTGTCGTCATCGAGCCGGTAAGGTTCCGGCCAGGCGGAGGGGGTGGAGGCCCGGCTCTTGGCCAGGTGTTCGAAATCGAGCGGATGGTCGAGGCTCGCTTCAGGCACCGCGGCCAGCAACGCCTCGGTATAGGGGTGCTGCGGGCGGGCGACGATTTCCGCCGTCGGACCGAACTCCACGAGCCGTCCCTTGCACATCACCGCGACACGCTCGGAGAGATAGTCGACCACCGCCAGATTGTGGCTGACGAACAGATAGGTCAGCCCCAGCTCCGCCTTCAGATCCTGCAGCAGGTTGAGGATCTGCGCCTGGACCGACACGTCGAGCGCGGAGACCGGCTCGTCGCAGACCACCAGGTCCGGGCGCAACGAAAGCGCGCGCGCGATCCCGATGCGCTGACGCTGACCGCCGGACAGCGAGTGCGGATAGCGACGCAGATAGCGCGCATCGAGCCCCACCAGCGCCATCAGTTCGCGCACCCATTCCGACCGCTCCGACGGCGTTCCGACGCCATGGATGATCAGCGGCTCCATCAGGATCTCGTTCAGCGTCATGCGCGGATTGAGCGAAGAGAACGGATCCTGGAAGATCATCTGAACCCGGCGGCGATAGTCCATCAGCGCACTGCCGGTGAAGGTCGCAATATTCTCCAGCCCATTGCCGCGATCGAACTGCACCGACCCGCTATCGAGCGTGAGCGCGCGCATGACGGCCATCGCCGTGGTGGTCTTGCCGGAGCCCGATTCTCCGACGAGGCCCAGGCATTCGCCGCGATTGACCGTCAGCGAGACCGCGTCCAACGCCTTCAGGACCCGCCTGCCGCCGGAGCCGAAAAAGCCCCCCTGACGGAGCTGAAACGTTTTGGAAATGCGGTCGACGACCAGCAGCGGGCCCTTCGCCCCCTGGCCTTCTTGCGAGGCTTTCGCCTCCACCTTCTTGGACAGCAGCCCGCCGATCTTCGGCGCGATCGGCCGGATCGGCTCCAGCCGCTCCTCAGCCCCCATATGAAAGGTCGGCACCGCGTGCAGCAGCGCCTTCAGATAGGGGTGCTCCGGATTTCGGAACACCGCGTCGACCGGCCCAGCCTCCATCACTCGGCCCTGGTAAACGACCACGACCGCATCGGCCATGTTGGCGACCACCCCGAAATCGTGGGTGATCAACAATACCGACATCTGAAGCTCCGCCTGGACGTCGCGGATCAGCTTCAGGATTTCCGCCTGGATCGTCACATCGAGCGCCGTGGTCGGCTCGTCGGCCACCAACAGCGCCGGCCGGCAGATCAAGGCCATGGCGATCATGGCGCGCTGGCGCAGCCCGCCGGAGAGCTCGAAGGGATAGGTGTCGAGGGCTCGATCTGGATCGGGAAACTGAACCAGCCGAAGCATCTCCCGGGTCGCCGCGCGCGCCTCCGCGTCGCCGAGCTGCTGGTGCAGCTTCGCCGCCTCGCCGATCTGGTCGCCGATCGTATGCAGCGGCGACAGCGAGGTCATGGGCTCCTGGAAGATCATCGCGATGCGATTGCCGCGAATCTCCCGCATCGCGGAGCCGTTGCGGTCCAAAGCCGCGATGTCGACCGGGCTGCCGCCTCCGGCCGGGTCCTGGAACAGGATTTCGCCGGACGCGATCCGGGCGGCGGGAGGCAAAAGACCCATCACCGCCTGGGAAATGGTCGACTTGCCGCAACCCGATTCGCCGACGAGCGCCACGGTCTTGCCATTCGGAATATCGAACGAGACCCCGTCCACGGCGCGTGCCACGCCGCTATCGGAGTGATACTCCACGCACAGGTCTCGAACCGAAATAACGCTCACTTGTCCTCCCAAACGGCCGAATCCCGACAGTCCCGTTCGCGCCAACCTCTTTCCCGGCCGGTCACGACCGCCGTCGGCGCCCGCTTCGACGGTTTTGGTGGATCCCACGATCGCTATCCCCTCGACGGAGCGCGGATCACCAAAGCCGGCCATTTTGTGGCACCTAACCGATGCCGTGTCCAATTAGAAACACGCTTGGTTGGAAATCGTGCGGCAAAGACGCGGCCGTCTCGGCAATTTAGCCGCCGTTTGCCCCATTGGGCCAGTTTCGGAAGCTAGGGACCTGGTTGTGGCTCCACATCTAGAGGCTGTCGATCGCCGGATCCGGCTTGCGGACGTGGGACCAGTCGACATCGATAAGCCGCCAGATTTCCACCAACGCCTCGCGACCGGGTAGGTGAGCCGCCCCGACCGGCTCGCGGATCACCGGCACCGTCAGCCGGTTCACCGTTTCCTCGCTCGCCAATATGATCGCGTCGGCGCAGGCGTCGATGTTGCGGCCGAAGGATTCCAGCCGCGAGGCCACGTTCACCGTATCGCCGACGATGGTGTAGTTTACCCGGTCGGGCGAGCCCAGATTGCCGACGATGACGGGGCCGGAGTGCAAACCGATTCGGATCCGCAAGGCCGGCTCGCCCTTAGCTCGCGCCTCCGCGGCTGCCGCTTGCACGGTCCGCTTGATCGCAAATGCCGCGCGCACGGCATGGTCGGCATGATCGACAACGTCATGTTCGGCCCAGAACGCCATCATGCCGTCGCCCATGAACTTGTCGACGATGCCGAACTCTTCCTCCACCCACTTCACCAGTCCGGCAAAATGGGTGTTGAGCCGAGCCGAGGCCTCTTCCGCGCTCATATGTTCCGACAGCGCCGTAAAGCCGACGATATCGGTAAACAGCACCGTCGCCTGCTGGGAACGGCTTCGGGTCGCTTCCGCGAACCCGCGCTGAACCAGCCTCTGAACGAGTTGGCGGGGCACGTACATGGAAAAGGTCCTGAGCCCTTCCACCATCGCGTTGAAGGCCCGCGCCTCCGAATCGACCTCGTGGATCCGGCTTTCCGGAAGTCGCCGCACCGATTCGAACTCGAAGCGGGCAATGCGATCTGCCTCCGGCGCAATCCGGCCGATGGCCCGGGCCACCAGTTTACCGGCGAAGACGGCAACGATCAGCGAGAGGATCAAAAGCCCCAGCCCGACCACGAGCGAACCGCGCAGCCGGTGCAGCTCGTCCATCATCTCGTATTCGGGAAAATCGAGAACCGCGATCCAAGGTTTCGGGCCATAGCCCTCTAAGGTCTGGAGCATGACCACGTAGTTTTCACCATCCGCCCGCAGACTGCTCACGGACACGCCGGCCGCCCACGCCCGCTCGAAACCGTCCAGAGGCCGACGCGCATTGAACGCGCGCAAGACAGGATCGCCCGTGTCGGCCAGCGGCACCGTCGGATCGGCTTCGCTGGACTTGATGGGCACGAGTTGGCCGGCCCGATCAGTGTAGGCAAACACCGTGTCCCAGCCATAGAGCAGGGCCACGGCACCATTATTTTCTCGACCGATTTCCTCGACCACGCGGCTGAAGCCATCGATCCCGACGGCGGCGACGACATAGCCGTCGAGACGTCCGTCGTGCGTCAGGGGCGCCGCGACGTTCATATAGGTGGCGCCGTCGACGTGCACCGGCGGCCCCCACCGGGGCACGTCTCCCGGCTTGATGGTGCCGAGCGCCTTCTTGATCAGAGGCGAAATCACGCGCCGCTCGTCTGCGGTGCGGAACGTGCCGCCCTTCTCCCGGTAGATGCCGCTCGCTTCGAAATCCTTGGTGTAGAACACCACGGCCTCGATGATCGGAGCGCCGGACAGGACGCCCTGCACCAGCGCCGTTCGCTTCTCCGATGCCTCAAGCCCAATCTCACCGGCCGAATAGAACCGCGCAAGCTGAGAAACAGCGGGAGCGACGGTCTCCACGCTGCCCTTGATGCGCTCTTCGAGCGCTTCCATCACCAAAACCGCGTTCTGGTTCAAGAGCGAGTAGGTGTTCTGGAAATTGGCGGCGACGGCGAGAAAAAGCACGCTCAGCAGCGAGATCGCCACCAGAAGGCCGGACGTGACCGCCAAAAAAGTTGCCAGCGAGAATTTCGGCCACCGGCGACTGGCCTGGGCGGAGGACGCAAATCCCGAATAGGCACCACCCGACGAGCCGTCTCCGACGGACACCGCCGTACCGCCATGGCCCAAGATCGCAGCGCCTGTCTCATCGGCGCCGCGAGACTCCGGTGCTTCGGCCTTATCCGGCAAGCGGGCTCGTCGTTTCCACACCCTGGAGCCTGTTGAAAATCACCGCACGGGCAGCGCCCACTCCCGGTAGCTGCAAACTGGAGCCGTTATAGTAGAGGAATTCTAATATTCAAATTGGAGATCGGGGCGGGAGCCGTCGTCGCGCCCCGATCCGATGTCGCTCAGGAAAACGCCTGAATGCCGGTCTGGGCACGCCCCAGGATCAGCGCATGAACGTCGTGGGCACCCTCATAGGTGTTGACCGTCTCCAGATTCACCATATGGCGCATCACCTGATATTCCTCGGAGATGCCGTTGCCGCCGTGCATATCGCGCGAGATCCGAGCGATATCCAGGGCCTTGCCGCAGTTGTTGCGCTTGATCAGCGAGATCATTTCCGGGGCCATCTTGCCCTCGTCGAACAATCGGCCCACGCGAAGCGCGGCCTGCAGGCCGAGGCTGATTTCAGTCTGCATGTTGGCGAGCTTGAGCTGAACGAGCTGGGTCGCGGCCAGCGGGCGATCGAACTGCTTGCGATCGAGCGTGTACTGGCGCGCGGCATGCCAGCAGAATTCGGCCGCGCCCATGGCCCCCCAAGCAATGCCGTAGCGGGCGCGATTGAGGCAGCCGAACGGCCCTTTGAGACCCGCAACGTTCGGAAGCAGGTTCTCCTCCGGCACGACCACGCCGTCCATGACGATCTCGCCGGTGATGGAGGCGCGCAGCGAGAGCTTGCCGTCGATCTTCGGCGCCGACAGGCCTTCCATTCCCTTTTCCAGGATAAAACCGCGGATCTGGCCATCGTGAGCCGACGATTTCGCCCACACCACGAACACGTCCGCGATCGGCGAATTGGAAATCCACATCTTGGAGCCGGTCAGCTTGTAGCCGCCGTCGACCTTGTCTGCGCGGGTCTTCATGCCGGCCGGATCGGAGCCCGCATCCGGCTCCGTCAGCCCGAAGCAGCCGACGAACTCGCCGGAGGCCAGCTTCGGCAGATATTTCTTGCGCTGGGTGTCGTCGCCATAGGCATAGATCGGATACATAACCAGCGAAGACTGCACGCTCATCATCGAGCGATAGCCGGAATCGACCCGCTCCACCTCACGCGCGACCAAACCATAGGACACGTAGCCGGCCCCTACGCCGCCATATTCCTCCGGGATCGTTACCCCCAGAAGGCCGAGCTCGCCCATTTCGTTGAAGATGGCGCGGTCGGTATATTCATCGCGGAAGGCTTCGATGACCCGCGGCTGCAACCGATCCTGCGCATATTGATGCGCGGTGTCGCGGATCATCCGCTCCTCTTCGCTGAGCTGATCCTCCAACAGGAACGGATCGGGCCAGGAAAAGGACGGGCGCGACGCCTTAGGCGCGGAATCCGCAACAGAACTCATTCTCACGTGTCTCCTAGACGAACGACAAAACCGGATTTTGTGCGCACACTATAGGGGCGCTTTGCCTGCGGGCAAGCTCACCCTCGTCTCCGACTGGGGCCGGAACAAGTCAAAACGGAACGAACCGTTGATTCCGTTGTCGCGCCGACTGATCTAGGGTCGGGAAGGCAAGGCCGATCGGACCCACGGCAACGGCCCCACCCCGATCGCGCCTGCTGCCAAGCATCGCTCGCAAGACGTCCAAGGACCAGGAATGAAAACGCAAACCGGCCAGACCATCCGCCTCGAGGATTACCACCCGACGGACTATCTGATCGACACGGTCCATCTCGATTTTCAACTCGACCCCAGCCGCACCCGCGTGCTGGCAACGCTCGCGCTGACCCCGCGCCAGGACACCATCGCCGGCACGCCGCTGGTTCTGGACGGCGACGCGCTTACCTTCGTCGCAGCCACGCTTGACGGAGCCCCGCTTGCCGACGACGCCTTCGTCGCGACCCCGGACAGCTTCACCCTGAAGCGGCCGCCGGCGAAGCCGTTCGAGCTCACCATCGAGACCGTGGTCGACCCGACCGGCAACTCCGCCTTGATGGGGCTGTTCCGTTCCAACGGCACCTACTGCACCCAGTGCGAGCCTGAAGGCTTCCGCCGCATCACCTATTTTCTCGACCGGCCGGATGTCCTCGCCGTCTACACCACCCGCCTGGAGGGTCCGCGCGCGGAGGTCCCGGTCCTTCTGTCGAATGGCAACCCGATCGAAAGCGGCACGGTCGGCGGCGATCGCCACTTCGTCGTCTGGCACGATCCCTATCCGAAGCCGAGCTATCTGTTCGCCGCCGTCGCCGGCGATCTCGCCCACATCTCCGACACGTTCGTCACCGCCTCCGGACGCAAGGTGGATCTCCGCATCTATGTGGAGAAAGGCAAAGAGGACCGCTGCCACTGGGCCATGGACAGCCTCAAGCGCTCGATGCGCTGGGATGAAGTCCGCTTCGGCCGCGAATACGATCTCGACATCTTCATGATCGTCGCGGTGTCAGACTTCAACATGGGCGCGATGGAGAACAAAGGCCTCAACATCTTCAACGACAAGTACATTCTGGCCGATCCGTCGACCGCGACCGACACCGACTATGCCGGCATCGAGAGCGTGATCGCGCATGAATATTTTCACAACTGGACCGGAGACAGGATCACTTGCCGCGACTGGTTCCAGCTCTGCCTGAAAGAGGGACTGACGGTCTATCGCGACCAGGAATTCACCTCCGACGAGCGTTCGCGCCCGGTCAAGCGCATTGCCGACGTCCGCACCCTGAAAGCGCACCAGTTCCCGGAGGATGCCGGCCCGCTCGCCCATCCGGTCCGCCCCGAAACTTACCGCGAGATCAACAACTTCTACACCGCGACGGTGTACGAGAAGGGCGCGGAGATCGTGCGCATGCTCGCCACGCGTCTCGGCGAGGACGGCTTCCGCGCCGGCATGGATCTCTATTTCGAGCGTCATGACGGCGAGGCGGCCACGATCGAGGACTTCCTCGCCTGTTTCGCCGATGCCACCGGCACCGCGCTCGACGACATGATGCTGTGGTACCGACAGTCCGGGACCCCGACCGTCACGTCGAGCGGTCACTGGGACCCGGAGAACCATCGCTTCACCCTCACCCTCTCCCAGCAGACGCCCCCCACGCCCGGCCAGAGCGAGAAGACACCGTTGCCGATCCCGATCCGCTTCGGCCTCGTCGGCCCGAACGGCGACGACATGGAGATCGAGCGGGTCGAAGGGGCGGAGGTGTCCGGTGACGTGCTGCTTCTCACCGAAGCGGAGCAGACCATCGTCTTCCACGGCCTCGGCGCACGGCCAATTCCGTCGCTCCTGCGTGGATTCTCCGCGCCGGTGCGGCTCGTCCGCCAGGACGGGCGCGACGACCAGCTCTTCCTGCTCGCCCACGATCGCGACCCGTTCAACCGCTGGAACGCCGCGCAATCGCTCGCCATGGACCACCTGACGGCGGCCACCGCGGCGGTGCGCGACGGCAAGCAGCCGCAAGCGGATCCCGACCTCTTCCGCGCTCTGCAGACGGTCGCGACCAACGAGAGGCTGGAGCCGGCCTACCGGGCGCTGGCGCTGCAATTGCCCTCGGAGTCCGACATTTTCCGCGAGATCGGAACGGACGTCGACCCGGCTGCGATTTCCGCCGCGCGGCGCGCGTTCAGAGCGGACATGGGCGCGGCCCTCGCCCCGACTTTCCGCTCGCTCTACGACAGTCTGGCCGACGACACGCCCTACCAGCCCGATCCTGTCTCGGCCGGCCGGCGTGCGTTGCGCGCGGTCGCACTCGACTATCTGGCGGCCGCCGGCCTCGATAGCGTCGAGGAGCTGGCGAAGCACCACTTCGACAGCGCGCGCAACATGACGGACCGGCTCGCCGCCTTGTCGACGCTCGCCATGAACGGAATGCCATCCGCTGAGGATGCGTTCGATGCCTATGCGGTGATGTTCAAGGGCGATGCGCTCGCCATGGACAAATGGCTGACGATGCAGGCAATGATCCCGTCCGACGATACCCTCGACCGGGTCCGTCGCCTGATGGATCATTCCGCCTTCTCCATCGCCAATCCGAACCGGATCCGTGCCCTGATCGGAGCCTTCGCCACAGGCAATGCCGTCGGCTTCCACCGTGCGGACGGCGCCGGCTATCACTTCCTGGCGAGCATCGTGATGGAGCTCGATTCCAAGAACCCGCAGGTCGCCGCTCGCCTGCTCGCCTCCTTCCGCTCCTGGCGCTCGCTGGAACCGGGCCGGCGCGCCGCCGCTCGCACCGAACTGGAACGGGTCGCCGCGCGCTCGGGCCTGTCGACCGACACCAGCGACATCGTCAGCCGGATGTTAAGCTAGAGGAGATAGCTGGATTTTGGGCCGGCTCCCGGTCCAAAATCCCGAGCCGGCTTCGCGGGTTGACGGAAAATTAATCAAAACCCTGGACAACTGGATTCGCGTCGATTCAAATGCAAATGATTCGGCGCTAGCAAGCGCGATTCAATAGCAGAATCAAGCCAGTTTCAGGGGATCTTGCCATGGCGCGCGCGGGGGCGTCCCACGCGACCATTCGACGTCGCTCGCATATTTCGTGGCTGTCGAGTGCGGTCCGCGGTCGACTGCAGAAGATCCTAGCCCCCGACGCGGAAGGCGATCAGGCCGCGCCGTCGGAAGGCCTGAGCGGCCATGTCCGGCTGCTGGCTGCGCCCGGCTACTATCAGCTTCTCCAGACCGAACCGCTATTCCGGCGCGCGATCCCGTTCCTGACGATCATTTTCGTGCTGGTGATCGCGGCCTATCGCATCGCCGTTATCGTGGCCGACTATGAGGCGACGGAAGAAGCAGCCCGCTCCGAACTCGGCTTGATGGCAAGCGCGGTCTCCGCCGAGCTTTCGGCTGCCCTTTCCGACGGGAACGGCGCCTTCGACGACGCTCGGGTGGGCACCGCGCTCGCCGATGCCCTGCCGACGGGCGCCACGCGCAACGATCGCCAGATCGCCGTGGCCAATGCCGACGAGGTCATCGTCGCGACCGCGCCCTATCGGCCGGAGCTGATCGGCCAGAACCTCACCGCGCTGCTCGGCACCAACCAACCGCTGACCACCTTCGGCTCGCGCGCCGGCGTGCTGGACATCACTCCGCATAGCCTAGACGACCACACCTATGCCACCGTGCATCATCTGGCCGGCGATGTCGGGATGGTCGCCCTGACGCAGCCGGTGGAATCCGTGTTCCTGCGTTGGCGCCAGGATCTTTCCGCCAACGTCACGCTGTTCGTCTGCACCTCCGGCGTGATCCTCGTGTTGGTCTACGCCTTCTACGCCCAGTCGACGCGGGCGCGCAGCGCCGACCAGATCTACGAGGCGACGCGGACGCGGATCGACACTGCGCTGACCCGTGGCCGCTGCGGCCTGTTCGACTGGGATCTCGCCCGCGGGCGGATGTTCTGGACCGCGTCCATGTACCAGGTGCTGGGACTGCCGCCGAAGGACGACCTTCTCGGCTTCCGCGAGGTCGCCGCGCTGATGCATCCCGACGATGGCGATCTCTACGCCATTGCCGAGACCATGCTGGAAACCCAGACGTCCGTCCTGGACCGCGCGTTTCGGATGCGACATGCGGACGGTCGCTGGATTTGGCTGCGCTTCCGCGCCGAACTCGTCTCAGACAGCCCCCAGGAAACCCCGCACCTGATCGGCATCGCCCTCGACATCACCGAGCAGAAGCTGATGGCGGAACGCTCGGCAACTGCCGACCTGCGCCTGCGCGACGCGATCGAAACGGTGTCGGAGGCATTCGTCCTATGGGACGCGGAAAATCGCCTGGTCATGTGCAACTCGAAATATCAGCAGTTGCACAACCTGCCGGAAGAGGCGATCCGCCCCGGCAGCCCGTATCAGGCCGTCATGCAGGCCGCCCGCCAGCCGATCGTTTCCAGCCAGACGCCGCCGGAGATGATCGAGACGGAGGAAGGCGCCCGCTCCTACGAAGCGGAGCTCGGCGACGGCCGCTGGCTGCAGATCAACGAACGCCGCACCAAGGACGGCGGCTTCGTCTCGGTCGGCACCGACATTTCGGCGCTGAAGCGCCACGAAGAACGGTTGATGGAGAGCGAACGCCAGCTTCGCGCCACGGTCGTGGACCTGCGCCAGTCCCGCCAGAAGCTAGAGAGCCAAGCTCGCCAGCTCGTCGAGCTCGCCGAAAAATATGCCGAGGAGAAGACCCGCGCCGAGGAAGCCAACCGCGCGAAATCGGAGTTCCTGGCCAACATCTCCCACGAACTCCGGACGCCACTCAACGCCATCATTGGCTTCTCGGAGATCATGCAGCAGAGCATGTTCGGCCCGCTCGGGTCGGAGAAGTACTCAGAATACTGCAACGACATCCACCATTCCGGCACCTACCTGCTCGGCGTGATCAACGACATTCTCGACATGTCGCGGATCGAGGCCGGCCAGGTGGACATCTCGGTGGAGGCCGTCGACCTGGAGGAGTTGGTCGGCGAGGCAACCCGCATCATGACGCCGACGGCGCGCGAGAAGGATATCGTGCTCGCCTCCTCCATCGCGCCGCAGATGCGCATCAACGTCGATCGTCGGGCGATGAAGCAGATCCTTCTGAACCTGATGTCGAATGCCGTGAAGTTCACGCCGGAAAGCGGCCGCGTCACCGTTCGCGCCCGGCTGGAGCACCACGCGATCATCGTCTCGGTGGAGGACACCGGCATCGGCATCCCGAAACGCGAAGTGGAGCGCCTGGGCAAGCCGTTCGTGCAGGTGGAGAACCAGTTCACCAAGACCCATCAAGGCTCCGGGCTGGGCCTTGCCATCGCGCGCTCTCTGGTGGAGATGCACGGCGGCACCATGGAGATCCAGTCGGAGATCGGCGAGGGAACCGTCGTCACCGTCCATCTGCCGCGCGAGCCCAAGTCGAAGCCCAAGACGGCGTAATTTTCCGTCGCCGTATCTGTCGGACGACAAAAAAGCCGGGGCGGAGAAATCCGCACCCGGCTTTCTTCTTGGTCTCAGTGTCCGGCTTTACTCGGAGGCGTCGTCGGACTGATCCCCGCTGTCGGTGTTGTCCTGCCACCAGGCCGGACCGCGCGGACCGTCGCCGGACCAGCCGCGATGATGACCGCCCCAGCCGGGACCATGTCCGCTCCAGCGCGGGCTTTGACCGTCATGGTGGCGCCAGCCGTGATGATAGCCGCCACGGGGGCCGCAATCGTCCTTGCCACGCGGGCCAGGACCGGCGTGCTTGCCTTGCGGCCCCATGCCGCGAGGTCCGTGGCCGCCCATCATGCCCATCTCGCGCATGGCCTTGCGGAACATTCTGCGTTCCTTGGCATCCACGACGCCGTCGTCGTTACGGTCCATGAGCGCAAACATCTTCTCGCGCTGGCGCGTAAGCTCTTCGGCGGAAATGGTCCCGTCGCCGTTGAGATCGAACCGATCCAGGACGCGCTGACGTCGGCGCTCGACCATCCGCTCCAGGATCACCGCATCGATTTCCTCAGAGGTGATCGAGCCGTCTCCATCGGTATCGAAACGGGCGATCGGCCCCTCTCCGATCACGGAAAACTCTTCGATGGTGAGGTTGCCGTCGCCGTCGCTATCGAAACGCTTCATCATCATTCCGCCCATCGGCCCGCGGCCGCTGCGGAAACCCGGACCGGGCCGTCCGGTCGACGGCGGACCGGCCGGCGCTTCGGCGGTCGGCGTCTCCTGATCTTGAGCGAATGCGACCGTGGCGGGCACCGCGGTGAAGGCGAGCGCGGCCGCAAGCGCGACCTTGGAAACTCCACGAAATGTCATTGATCTGGCTCCTTGGATGCCTGTTCAGTCCGCCTGGCAATCGGCCGTCGGCGGCCTGCCGGAAAACGTCCGGCCGCCATCTCGCGTCTCGGCCGGTTCACAGGATCAAACGCAAGGAGCGCGAAAGGCCTACGCGGCGTCCGGCGCAATTTCGAACGGAAAAGAGGGAGCCACTTTTCCGTTCACCACCGCCTTCACTCGTTCAGCTTTTCTCGGGTGCGGCAAGCGGCCCAACCACTGTCTCGAAGGTCCGGCGCACGGCGGCCTGGGTCTCCGTCAGCTCGGCCTGGAGGCGGGAAAAATCCGGCGCGTCGACCGCACGGATCAGAAGATCCTGCACGCCCTTTGGTGCGGCGTCCGGCTTGAACGGACCGTCGACGGAAAGCCGCAGGATCTGGGTCAGCGCCTGGTAGAGCCTGGTCGCAGGCATCAGGATTTCGCCAGAGGCTCGGTCCAGACATCCGGCCGCAACCGCTGCCCGCAATGCCGTCTCCGTGTTGGAGGACAGGATCTCCGGATGCTCATGGGCATGGGCGAGCTGGAGGAACTGGGCGATGAACTCCAGATCGACCAACCCGCCGGCAACCTGCTTCAAGTCCCAGATGTCCTTGGTTCCCTTTTCCCGCTCGATGCGCCGGCGCATCTCGATCACGTCGGTGCGCAGCGCCTCCACGTCGCGCGACCGCGACAGCACCTCGCGCACGATCGCGTCGACCCGCTCGCCGAGCGCGGCATCGCCACCGACCACGCGGGCGCGGGTCAACGCCATGTGCTCCCAAGCCCAGGCGTCGCCGGACTGATAAGCCTCGAATGCCGAAAGACGGGTCGCTAGAGGACCGGCATTGCCGGACGGCCTCAGCCGGAAATCGACCTCGTAGAGGGTGCCCTCCGCCGTCGGCGCTGACAGCGCCGCGACCAGTCGTTGGGTCAGCCGGGTGTAGTATTGGCTCGGCGCCAGCTCCTTGCGCCCGTCGGAGCCATCGGCGTCGGGATCGTGATCGTAGAGCAGGATCAGGTCGAGATCGGAGGCCGCCGTCATCTCGCTGCCACCGAGCTTGCCGAGCGCCAGCACCGCCACCGCGCCGCCGGGCACTTTGCCATGGGTTTCGGCGAATTCCGCCTGGGCATGGGCGAGCAGATGGTCGACCAGAACATCGGCGATCCGTGCGTAGGCGTGCCCGGCGTCGCCCGGCGACATGGTCCCGCTGAGAACGCGAACGGAGACCAGGAAAACTTGCTCCTGACCGAAGATACGGGCGCGGTCGAGCGCCTCCTCGTAGGAGCGGGATTCCGCCAGCGAGCGTTCCAGGAGCGCGCCGGTTTCGTCGGCATCGGGCAATGCGCCGAAGAAAGCCGGATCCAGTACGGCATCCAGCACGCGCGGACGCCGCGTCAGCGTCTGGCCGAGCTTCGGCGCCGCGCCCATGATGGTGGCAAGCAGGCCGAGCAGGGTCGGATTCGATTTCAGCAACGAGAATAGCTGCACGCCTGCGGGAAGCTGGCTCACGAAGCGGTCGAACGCATTGAACGCCACATCGGCGTTGTCGGTGCGCGCCAGCGCATCAAGGATGACCGGTACGAGTTCGGTCAGGAGTTCGCGCCCACGTCCGGAACGGGTCGCCGGATAACGGCCGAAATGCCAGGCCCGGATGGCTCGCGTGACCTCCTGCGGACGCTTGAAGCCGAGCGCCGACAACGTCTCCAGCGTTTCCGGATCGTCTTCGTCGCCGGTGAAGACCAGGCTGCCGATCTCGCCGGAAAGGCTGGGCGCATCCTCGAACAGTTGCGCATAGTGGCCCTGGACCCGCTCCAGATAGGGCCGGAGCGCGGCGGAAAACGCATCGACCGTCTCGAAGCCGGAGAGCCGCGCGACGGTCTCCAGTGCCTCCGGCGACGACGGCAGCGTATGGGTCTGCTCGTCGGCGATCATCTGCAGCCGGTGTTCCACCTTGCGCAGGAAGCGGTAAGCCTCATCGAGTTCGCCGCGCACCTCTTCGTCGATCCAGCCGGCTTCGACCAGCGCCCGCAGCATTTCCAGCGTCTTCAGACCGCGCAGATCCGGGTTGCGCCCGCCCGCGATCAACTGCTGGGTCTGGACGAAGAACTCGATCTCGCGGATACCCCCTCGCCCGAGCTTGATGTTGTGTCCTGCGACGGCGATCCGGCCATGACCTTTCACGGCATGGATCTGGCGCTTGATGGAGTGAACGTCGGCAATGGTCGCGTAGTCGAAGGAGCGCCGCCAGATAAAGGGCGCGATGTCGGCGAGCAGGGCTTCGCCCGCCTCGCGATCGCCGGCCACCGGACGCGCCTTGATCAGGGCGGCGCGCTCCCAGTTCTGGCCGAGCGCCTCGTAGTAGTGCAACGCGGCGACCGCCGACAGCGCCACCGCCGTCGCGCCCGGATCCGGCCGCAGGCGGAGGTCGGTGCGGAACACGTAGCCGTCGCCCGTGCGCTCCTGCAGGATATGAACGAGGCGGCGGGTGATCCGCACGAATAGCGTGGACGCCTCGTCGGGGTCGGCCAGCGCCACCCGCTCGGCATCGAAGAACACGATCAGATCGATGTCGCTGGAATAGTTGAGCTCGCCTGCGCCGTACTTGCCCATTCCCAGCACGATATAGCCGGAGCCGATCTCGGGGCGTTCGGGATCGGGCAGCGTAAGCTTTCCGCGCGAGTGCGCATCCAGGAGAAGATGGCGAACCGCCGCCGAAACAGCGGCGTCGGCAAAGGCCGTGAGCGCGCCGGTGACCTCTTCCAGGGCCCAAGCGCCGGCAAGATCGGCCAGCGCGATCAGAAGGGCGGCCTCGCGTTTCCCCCGGCGCAGCAGCGTCATCAGCGCCGTCTCGTCGGGCGCCGGCTCTGCCATCCGGGCAAGCAGCGCCTCCAACGAGCGCTCGGGCGCCTCGCTCATAAGCCGCACGAGCAGCGCGGGGTCCCCGAACGCGATGTCGCGCAGAAAGGGGCTGTTGGAAAAGACACCTGCCAGGAAGGGCCGCAGATCCGGCCCAGCTTCGATCAGGTCGGTCCAGGCGGGTCCGACCTTGTCGGAGAGTCCATCCAGCTCCTCGTCGATGGCGGCGACCCGATCGGGATCGGCGGCGATCGTCTCCGACAGGCGTGCGGCGAGAGCGGACTGCCGACCGGACGTAGACGCCGATTGCTCGCCGGCATCGCGCTCAATGGTGCTGGATCGATCGTCGGAAGAGGCAGAGCCGGTCATGATGATCGTCGTGGGTCCTATCTTGCGACGCCGCCCGATCGGAAAACCGGCTCCCGCGTCGTCATCCGGATCTGGCTGTCGGCGAAGCCGCGGACTGCTTCGGCAGCACGAGCGTCGCCTTCAATCCGGGCTTGGCATCGCCGAGCTCGAATCGGCCGCTGTGCACATTGGCAATTGCATCGACCAGGCTCAAGCCGAGACCGGACCCCGGCGTGGTCCGGCTCGCCTCCAACCGCACGAAGCGGCCGATGACCCGCTCCCGGTCGTCGGGTGCAATACCGGGACCGTTGTCGGACACGGTCAGCGCAACGTGGCCATCGTCCTCCTCCACTCGGATCGTCACCTCGGCGCCGTCCGCCCGATCGCGCACGCCATGCTTGATGGCGTTGTCCACCAGGTTTGCCAGCGCCTGGCCGACGAGTTCCCGGTTGGCGGAAATTTCCGCCGTCTCCGGCGCCTCGACCTTCAGCGTGACGCCCGCCTCTTCCGCGACCGGCTCGTAGAGCTCGCCCAGATCCCGAGCGATCGCGGCAAGATCCACCGTTTGCAGGCTGACCTGGGCAGAGCCCGCATCGGCTCGCGCGATCATCAACAGTGCGTCGAACGTCTTGATCAGGCTTTCCGATTCCTCGATCGTCGCATGCAGCGCCTCGCGCAACTCGTCTTCCGACTGGGCACGACGCAGCGCGGATTCCGCCTGAATTCGCAGCCGGGTCAGCGGGGTCTTGAGATCGTGGGCAATGTTTTCGGAGACCCGCCGCAACCCTTCGTGCAGGCTTTCGATCCGCTCCAGCATCGCGTTCAGACTTTCCGCCAGGCGGTCGAACTCGTCGCCGCTGCCGGCGATCGGAAGCCGGCGGGACAGATCGCCGGCCACGATCCGGTTGGTCGCCGCCGAAATGCCGTCGATCCGTTTCAGGACCCGCCGCGACACCACCAAGAAGCTCAGCAGCCCGAACACGATCGCCGCGATCAGCGCCCATTGCGCCGCCTGGATGATGATCACGCGGAAATCGTAGCGCTCCTCCAGGTCGCGCCCGACCAGCAGGCGAAAGCCGCCGGGGAGCACGAACACACGCACGAGCGCGCGGCGGGGATCGCCCTCTTCCGCCTCGGTGCCCGCACCAAGCCGGATATAGAGTACCGGCCGCGCCTCGCCGTCGGGCGTCGCGAGATAGGACTGTGTGAGGCTGTCGATGTTGCCGGCGATGCGATTGCCGGCAAAATCGGTGATCAGATAGAGGCTCGCGCCCGGCGCCACCGAGCGCCGCTCCACCGCCTTGACGAGCCCGGTCAGCCCTCGCGCGCGATATTGCTCGGACAGCCCGCGAATTTCCGCATCGATGGTCTCGCGGAGCTGGCGGTCGAGCAGGTCGTCGGCCGTGGTGAAGATATAGACGATCACACCCGCCAGAAGCGCCGTGAACACAGCCAGATAGACGAGCGTAAGCTTGACCGCGGTGGTCCGCAGCAGCCTACCGAGCGTCGTCACGTATGACATAGCCGGCTCCGCGAACGGTGTGCAAAAGCTGGCGCTCGAACCCCTTGTCGATCTTGGAGCGAAGCCGGGAGACGTGCACGTCGATCACGTTGGTCTGGGGATCGAAGTGATAGTCCCAGACATTCTCCAGAAGCATCGTCCGCGTCACCACCTGCCCGGCATGCTGCATCAGATATTCCAGCAGGCGGAATTCGCGCGGCTGCAGCGGAATCGACTGGCCGGCCCGCATCACGGTGTGGGAAAGCCGGTCGAGCTCCAGATCGCCGACCTTGTAGGCGGTTTCCGCCTGAATCGGCTTCTGGCGACGGCCCAGTGCCTCGACCCGGGCGAGCAGCTCCGAAAAGGCATAGGGCTTGGCGAGATAGTCGTCGCCGCCGGAACGCAAACCTTTTACGCGGTCGTCGACCTGGCCGAGCGCGGAAAGAATGAGGATCGGAGTGACGTCGCCCGTGGAGCGGCGCTCTTCCACGATGGAGAGGCCATCGCGGCCCGGCAGCATGCGATCGACGACGAGCACATCGTACTCGTTCACGGCCGCAAGATCCGCCCCGGAGGTACCGTCCCGCGCCACGTCCACCACGTGCCCGGCCTCTTTGAGGCCACGCGCGAGAAATCCGGCGGCATCGGCATCGTCTTCAATCAGAAGAATGCGCATGGCCTCCGTTACACTGCCGATTTCCGGGCTGCAACAGATCTCAAGCACAGCGCTCGTGCCACCTCGAACCTATGACGTATTGGGGAGGAGAAAAGTCGGACGGCAGACCGCTTGCGCGATCTGCCGCCCTACGGTGTCGAGTCGGCGGGGGCGACGGGAGCCAACAACGACACCGAATTGATTGCGGAGGGCGGAGACGCGGCTGGTTCCGCGTCTCACAGTCCGGTTGCGACCGGTCAGGCCTTGTCGACTGGTAGGGCCACGAAGCGGATCTGATCGCCGGAGCGGACGCGGAAGAGAACCGCCTTACGTCCTTCCTTTTCGGCAACCTCGATGCTCTTCTTGATGTCGGCGGGCGAGCGAACCGCTTCGCCACCGGCATTCAGAATGACATCGCCAACCTTGAAGCCCTTTTCGGCTGCCACACCATCGGGATCGAGCTCGACCACGGCCACGCCGCTCTCGTCGACACCCATCTCGTCAGCCGGCGCAAGCCGCATGCCGAACGACAGGTCGGTGCCCGGCTCCACGCCCGGGGTCATCTGGGCCAGCTTGGAGGGATCCAGCGTTCCGAGGTCCACCGACACGTCCTGCTTGGCCCCATCCCGCCAGACGCCGATCGTCACTTCGGTGCCGGGCGCCTTGGAGGCGATGGTACGGGCGAGATCGCGCGGATTCTCGACGGCTTCGCCGTTGACCGACAGGATCACGTCACCGGCCTTGATGCCCGCCTTGGTCGCCGGGCTATCCTCCTGGGGCTGGGCGACCAGCGCGCCCTGGATCTCCTCCAGGCCGAGCGAATCGGCGATGTCCGGCGTCACCGGCTGGATCTGCACACCGAGCCAGCCACGCGTGACCTCGCCATCGTCCTTCAGATCCTCAATCACCTGCTGGGCGATCGAGGCGGGAATGGCGAAGCCGATCCCGACCGAGCCTCCGGAGGGCGAGTAGATCGCCGTGTTCACACCGACAACCTGACCGTCCAGATTGAAGGTCGGCCCGCCGGAGTTGCCCTTGTTGATGGGCGCGTCGATCTGGATGAAGTCGTCGTACGGACCGGCGCCGATCTCGCGGCCACGGGCCGACACGATGCCGGCGGTCACAGTGCCACCAAGACCGAACGGGTTGCCGACGGCCACCACCCAGTCGCCGACGCGAATGTCCTTGTCGGTAAAGGTGACGAAGGGCAGCGCCTCGTCGATGTCGATCTTGACCAGCGCCAGATCGGTCTTGTCGTCGGTGCCGATCACCTTGCCGTCGTAGGTCTTGCCGTCGCTCATCACGACGGTGACTTCTTCGGCACGATCCACCACGTGGTTGTTGGTGACGATGTAGCCGTCGGACGAGATGATGAAGCCCGAGCCCTGCCCCATGGCATAGTGGTGGCGGCGACGGTCGTCGCGCTGCTGGGGCATCTGGTTGCCGAACTGATCTTCAAACTGCTTGAAGAAGCGCTCGAACGGGCTGCCTTCCGGCATGCCCCCGAAGTTGGAAAGTTCGGGGCCGGCGTCGGTTTTCACGCGGATGGACACGACGGCGGGGCTCACCCGCTCGACGATGTCGGCGAAGCCCGGCGCGCGCTGCTGGGTGACATTGGCCGACAGGTTTTCCGCGTTCGCCGGGGTCGGCGGCGCAATGATCATATCGGCGGCCATCACGCCGGCAACGCCGAGCGCGACCGTGCCAACGGCCAGCTGGCGACGCCGCCGTGCGAAAAGGTTGGCGCCGCGTTTGCGTGACGTGTTCGGAGCCATCGTCATGTAGCTTTCTCCGGGACGAATATGGACCTTGAACGGATCCGGCCATCCGGCCGTGCGATCTCGTTGGATCCATATTTGAAGGAGCGCGCCTTACAGCTCGCTGTCCGGAAAATGACGATTTGGTAAGGTGGCGGGCTTTCTTCGTTCTGCCCCCTGGAGCAGATCCCGTTCAAGTTGAATCAATTTGAACAATCAGAACTTTTTCAGATTATTGTATTTAAAGATATTTCTTATCGCTCAGATGTTTCCACCTGAGCGAAAAAGGCTCTAGAGCACGTCCATACCAAGTGAAAATCGGTTGACCGTCCAGAAATACATCAAAACAAAGGGTTATTATTGTTTGATAGTGTCATGGAAACCTGAACGAACCTAGACTCAGGACCCATAAATCCGCGCTCGGACTGGCGCTATTTCCGGCTTTCGCTGTCCAGGGTGATCACCGCCGCTCCCTGGGTCAGCGTCCGGTGCACGGGGCACTTGTCGGCGATCTGCAGAAGGCGCGCGCGCGTCGACGCATCCAGCTCGCCGCGAATCGTCAAGCGGCGGACGAACCGGTCGATCTTGCCGCTTCGATCTGCGAATTCCTTCGCGCACCCCTCGCAGTCTTCCGCATGCACCTTGTCGTGGGAGACCGCGACGGACACCTGATCGAGCTCAAGCCCCTTGTGCTCGGCATACATCCGGAGCGTCATCGTGGTGCAGGCGCCGAGTGCAATCGACAGATAATCGTATGGCGACGGGCCGGTATCGTTGCCTCCGACCTTCTCCGGTTCGTCGGCGATGAGACGATGCCGTCCAATCAGCACCCGGTTCTGGAACCGGCCCTCCCCCGTCTCTTCGACCACAACGGTGTCGGACACGTTCTCCTCGTCCGCCGCCATCTCCACATCGAGATAGCGCTCGACCCAGGCCGCGATCACGCCGCCCGCATAAGCCCCGTCGCGCGGATTGGTCAGAAGATGGTCGGCATCATCCAGGGAGACGAAGCTTTTCGGGTGTTTGGCGGCGGCGAAGATCTTGCTGGCATTGTCGATCCCGACGGTCTCGTCGAGCGGCGCCTGCAGGATCAAAAGCGCCTTTCTCATCGCCGCCACCCGGTCGGCGAGCGCGTGGCCTTCGAGATCCTCCAGGAACTGCCGGCGGATCGTGAACGTGCGGCCCGCCAGCGTCACCTCCGCCTGGCCTTCCGCCTCGATGCGATCGAGGTCGGCGGCGAAGGTTCGCACGACATGCTCGGCATCCGCCGGCGCCCCGATCACCGCAACCGCGCGGACCTCCTCGATTTCGCCGGCCGCCGCCAGGACCGCAGCCCCGCCGAGCGAGTGGCCGACCAGAAGCTGCGGCGCCCCCAGATGGTCGCGCATGTGATCGGCGACGGCGCGGAGATCGGCGATGTTGGAGGAGAAGTTGGTGGACGCGAACTCGCCATCGGAGGAGCCGAGGCCAGTGAAATCGAAGCGGACCACCGCGATTCCCGCTTGAACGAGCGCCGCGGAGATCGCGCGGGCAGCGGCAATATCCTTGGAGCAGGTGAAGCAATGGGCAAACAGTGCATAGGCACGTGGCGGGCTCACCGGACGGTCGATCCGTGCGGCCAGCTTGGCGCCGAGGCCGCCTTCGATCTCCAGCTTTTCGCGCGCACCCTGCATCTTCGTCTCCGTTTGAAGGTGTCCGCAGGCGGGGGCTAATCCGATCAGCGCCCGGCCTCGTTCGACGAGCCGTTCAACAGCGTCTCCAGCTCGGCCTCTTCGCTGGCACTGAGCGGCGCGGAACCTGCCGATCGGCGCCGGCGCAATCCGAACGCCGCAACCAGCCCGCCGGCCACAAGAACCAGCACCGGGGTGAGCCACAAAAGCCACGTATGGGCGTTGAAGCGCGGCTTGAGGAGAACGAATTCGCCGTAGCGGGCAACCAGAAAGTCCATCACCTGCTCGTCGCTGTCGCCGGCCTTGATACGTTCACGCAAAAGGATCCGGATATCGCGGGCGAGCGGAGCGTTCGAAGCGTCAATGGATTCATTCTGGCAGACCAGGCAGCGCAGCTCTTCCGAGAGCTCGCGCGCCCGCGCCTCAAGCTTCGGATTGTCCAGCATTTCGTCCGGCTGGACCGCGACCGCCGGCAAGGCGAGGCCGAGAAGCAGAAGCCCGGCCGCGGCGATCGCACGCGCTCCCCGAATCATGCCTGCGCTCCGCTGGAGACCCGGGCCTTGGCCGGCTTCGGCGCCCCGATCCTGAGACGACGGTCGGAGAGCGACACGAAGCCCCCGAGCGCCATCACCACGGGGCCGAGCCAGATCAACAGGATCAACGGCTTCTGGTAGGCCCGCACGACGATGCCCCCACCCTCTTTCTGATCACCGAGGGAGACGTAAAGCTGCGACAAGCCGCGGGTGTGGATCGCCGCTTCCGTGGTCGGCATCTGCCGGGCGGTATAAAGCCGCTTGGCCGGCCGGAGTTCCGCGACACCGCGCCCGCCCGAGAACACATTGAAAACGGCGACATCCTGGCGGTAGTTCGGCCCGACCTCCGGCTCCATGCCCTGGAAGGCGAGCGTGTAGCCGGCCACGTCCACGGTGTCGCCCGGCTTCATCACCAGGATGCGTTCGGTTTCGAACGCCGTTCCCGCCACGATCCCGAGCAGGGTCAGTCCGAGCGCGAAATGGCCGAGCGTGGTGCCGAAAGCCGATCGAGGCAGTCCAGTCAGGCGCCGGAGCGACACGCCGATGGCCTCGCGCCCGAGCTTGATCCGGAAGGCGAGCTCCGCGAGCGCCCCGACCATCAGCCAAACCGCAAGCCCGACGCCCAGCGCAGCCAGGAATTTGTCGGCGCCCGCGAGCCACGCCACAACCGCGATCGCCAAGACGGCGGCGGCGAGCGCCATCCACAAACGTTGCAGGACGCCCTTGATATCGCCGCGCTTCCAGGCCAGCAGCGGCCCAAATGGCACCGCGATCAAGAGCGGGATCATCAGCGGACCGAAGGTCAGATTGAAGAAGGGCGCGCCAACGGAAATCTTCTGGCCCGTGAGCGCTTCCAACACCAGCGGATAGAGCGTCCCGACCAGCACCGTCGCACAGGCCGCAGTGAGGAACAGGTTGTTGAAGACCAGCGCCCCTTCCCGGCTGATCGGCGCGAACACGCCGCCGGGCTTCAAGAGCGGCGCTCGCCACGCATAGAGCGCCAGCGACCCGCCGATGAAAAGCACCAGAAGCGCAAGAATGAACACGCCCCGCGTCGGATCGGTGGCGAACGCGTGAACGGAGGTCAGCACGCCCGAGCGCACCAGGAAGGTGCCCAGCAGCGACAGCGAAAAGGTCAGGATCGCGAGCAGAATGGTCCAGATCTTCAACGCGTCGCGCTTCTCCATCACGATTGCCGAGTGAAGCAGCGCCGTCCCGGCGAGCCACGGCATGAAGGAGGCGTTCTCCACCGGGTCCCAGAACCACCAACCGCCCCAGCCGAGTTCGTAGTAGGCCCAGTAGGAGCCCATCGCGATGCCCAGGGTAAGGAAGACCCAGGCAAGCAACGTCCACGGCCGGACCCAGCGCGCCCAGGCGGCGTCGATGCGGCCTTCGATCAGTGCCGCAACGGCAAAGGAGAAGGCGATCGAGAAACCGACATAGCCGAGATAGAGCAGCGGCGGATGGATCGCGAGACCGATATCCTGAAGGATCGGATTGAGATCCTGGCCTTCCAGCGGCGCCGGCGAAAGCCGGGTGAACGGATTAGACGTGGCCAGAATGAAGAGCAGGAAGGCGAACAGGATCCAGGCCTGAACGGAGAGCACCGTGGCCTTCAACGGCCGGGGCAACGAGCCGCCGAAAGCGGCCACCAGCCCGCTGAAGAGGGCCAGGATCAGCACCCACAACAGCATGGAGCCTTCGTGATTGCCCCAAACGCCGGAGATCTTGAAGATCAGCGGCTTCGCCGAGTGGGAATTCTCAAAGACGTTCAGCAGCGAAAAGTCGGAGCGGATATAGGCGACCGTCAGGATCGCAAAGGACAGCCCGACGAGCAGGAACAAGACGCCTGCTACCGGCTCCGCCACCCGCATGAGTTGCTCGTCGCGCACCCGCGCGCCCGCCAACGGCACCACGGACTGCACCAGCGCCATGGTCAGCGCGAGAACCAGGGTGTAGTGGCCGAGCTCGTTCAACATTCAAGGACGCTCCTGCCGGTCATTTCTGGTTCGCGGCGAGGCTACCCCATCACCGGGTGGCGGTCTCGCTCTCGAAATAGTGGTTCTGCTCATTCAGCGCGTCCGCGACTTCCTTGGGCATATAGGTCTCGTCGTGGCGCGCCAGCACGGTATCGGCCTTGAACACGCCGCCCTCGGTCAGCACGCCTTCGGCGACCACGCCCTGGCCCTCGCGAAACAGGTCCGGAAGGATGCCGGTGTAGGTTACCGTGACCTCGTCATTCAGGTCGGTGACGCGGAAGGTGACGGTGGTGTCGTGGCCGCGGTCGAGCGAGCCGTCCTCCACAAGCCCGCCGAGACGGATGCGCCGGTCCGGATCCGGCAGCATTGCGTGCAATTCGCTCGGCGTCTTGAAGAAGGCGACCTTGTCACCCATCGCGGCAAACACCAGCCCGACCGCGGCGACCAGCACCGCGCCCACAACGCCGATGAATGTCAGTCGCCGCTGCTTTCTGGTCATCCAAGTCCCGTCCGTGCCGTCGCGATCCAGTTACAAAACGGCTTGCCGGCATTGAGCATACGCGCCAGCCCTACTCCGCTTCCATAGAACGGTTATTGATTTAGGCCAAGTTGGCGTTCTGTCGCCTCGATGCGCGCTTGTGCCTCAGGCTGATCGCTATAGGCCGCCTTCGCCGAGCGCGCAGCCTGGGCTGCCTCGTCGGTCTGGCCGATCACCTGATAGGCCCGCATCAGGCGGATCCATTCGTCCACGCTGCCGCCCTCTTCGGCAAGCCGGGTCGCAAGTCGCGACACCATGCCTTCGACCATCGCCCGACGATCAGCGTCGCTCATCTCGGCCGCCGCCTCAACCTCGGCGGCGCTCGGCCCCGGAGCGGACGGCCCAGGTGCGGCCGGCTGCGCCTCTTCCCCGGTCAACATGGCGAGCTGCTGCCGCGCGATCGGAAGCCATGGTTCGGCCCCGTCCGCCGAGGCGATCAGCGCGCGCCAGGCCTCCGTCGCCTCCTGCGTCCGGCCGGCCTGGCTCAGTCCCAGCGCCAGGAAGAAGCGCGGCTTCACCGCGTCCGGATCCAGCGCGCGCGCCTGCTCGAACGCCGCGGCGGCGGCGTCCGTGACCACGCCTCCGTTCAATTGGGTAACCGCCTCTCCGAGCCCTGCATAGAGTTCGGCCGTCGCCGTCCCCAACCGGATCGCGTTCTCGTAGGCGGCGACGGCGTCGTTGGGCCGTCCCAGGCGGAGATAGACCGGGCCCAGCACGGCCCAGCCGCGAGCGTCGTCCGGATCCTGGGCAAGATGGTCCTCCACCTTGGCGACCAGCGCCGGCAGTCCCTGGGCATCGTCGGACGAGGCGGAAAGCCGCGCCGCGCGCGGCTGATCGGGATAGCTCGGGTCGCCGAGGCGGGCATAGATAATAGCCGCGACCAGCGGCACCGCGACCAGGGCGACGATCACCACTGCCCGCCGGCGGATCCGGCTCGGCGTCGTCGCTTCGCGGGCAGCGCGGCTCGCCCTCAAAAGCCGCCTTGCCACTTCCGTGCGCGCGGCTTCCGCCTCGCCGGCACCGATCACACCGCGATCGACGTCGCGGTCGAGTTCGACGAGCTGGTCGCGATAGACCGCCACATCGGGATCGGACTCTGCGCCGTCGTGCCCGTTGCGTCGAGACATCGGCCAGAGCACCGCGAACACCGCGACCGCAGTCAACAGGACGGAGAGGACCCAAAACACCATGCGCCCTCCTAATTTGGATCGTCCGGAGATGGAAGCGATTCCAAACAGATCAAGACGCGGCGTTTCGTCAGCCCATGGCGAACGGCGGGGGTTCCCTAGTCACATTCGCGTCAAGTGACGATGAACCATTCGCCCTCGGGGCTGCGGCAGGCCGTTGACTGGAAGCGCGCCGGTTCGCCGTCGGCCGTGACCGTATGGGTGTAGTCGCGGCAGCTCTGGGTGTTCACCTGATAGGCTGGACCCGGACGGATATCGCCGGCGTGGCCGGTACCGGGATTGCGCCAGGAAACGGCAGCGCCCGCAGGCGTGGCCTCCAGCGCCCGAAATTCCGCCCTGAGCGCCACCAGCCGATCGTCCGCGGTCAACCCCAAGGTCTGGTCGTCGGCAATCAACGAGCCTTGCACCTTGTCCGCATCATCGCCGTTCGACGAGTCCGATGTGTCGGTGGTCGTGCAGGCAGCCGCGACCATCGCCAGCGCCAGCACACCGGCGAAGCGGACGAAGCGCGTCCGCGGGCGAGGCCTGAACGGGCGGAGGAGTTCGGCGACGGGCATCATAGCGAACTTGGAAGGTGGGCGAAAAAGTGTCTGCCACACCTTGGTGACCGAATTGCGTCTGCACAACCCCTTGCAATGACGTGAGCCGAGGGGTGTGGCACGGATACGCCACTGTCGCGCGAAGGGATAGGCGCTTACGCGCTCTGGCGCATCGCCAACATCTTGGAGCGGGATGCGGGGCGAAAACCGGTGCCCACTTTCCCTTCTTTGGATTTAGATCCGAGGCAAGCGGACCTCGACCCGCAAGCCGCCGCTGCGCGCCTCGGCAAGAACGAGGTCGCCACCATAAAGACGCACCAGTTCGGCCACGATCGAGAGCCCCAGGCCGCTTCCGGGTTTGGTCTCGTCCAGCCGACGGCCGCGTTCCAGCACCAGATCGCGCTCGGCCTCCGGCAGGCCCGGCCCATCGTCTTCCACGATCAGATCCAAAAAGCTGCGCCCATCCGGCCCGTCGCGCCCCCGTCTGATCTCCAGAACAACCTCGTTCCCCGCCCATTTGCACGCGTTGTCGGCGAGATTGCCGATGATCTCCATCAGGTCCTGCTTTTCGCCGCGAAAGCTGAGCGCGGGCCCATCCACGGCACGTATCTCGACGCCCTTGTCCTCGTAGAGGCGCCGCATGGTGCGCACGATGGAGTCCACCACCGGCTGCACCGGCGTGACGGCACCGATCACCCGGCGCTGGGCGGCGATCCGAGCCCGGTCAAGATGGTGAGCGATATGGGTCTGCATGGCCGTGGCCTGCTCCTCCACCTTGCGGGCGAAGGGGCCTTCGCTGTCGCGCGCCTCGTTGAGCACGACGCTCAGCGGCGTCTTCAGCGCATGAGCCAGGTTGCCGACATGGGTTCGGGAGCGTTCCACCACCTCCCGATGGCTTTCCAGAAGCGCGTTGAGCTCGCTTGCCAGCGGTGCGATCTCGCGGGGGAAATCGCCCTCCAGCCGCTCGCTCTGGCCGATCCGGATCGCCTGCAGCGATGCCCGCATCCGGTCGAGCGGTTTCAGACCGATCTTCACCTGCGCGACGATCGCCGCGACCAGGCCGACGCCGAGCACGAACAGCGTCAGCGCCACCCGTGTGCCGAAGGACGCGACTTCGCGCTGCACTTCGGTGATGTCGCCGGCGACGGTGACGCGGTAGCGCTTGCCACCCGGCAGACGGAACTGGCGGCTAACGAGACGCAGCGGCTCGCCGTCGGGCCCCTTGATCGAGGCCGTCTCGGGCCGGGACGGCCCCTCGTCGCTGAAGCGCTCGGGAAAGGCTAGCGCATCGCCGGCAAGCGAGCGCGAAGCCACGACGATACCGCCATTGTCCGGGCGCGAAACGGTCCAGTACCACCCCGAGAGAGGCAGCGCGAAGCGCGGTTCGCCCAGATCGCCCACATTGGGAACCGGCGCGTTCGGATCGTCGGCGGCAAGCTCCGCGACGATGGTCTTCAGATAGACCTCCAGCCGATCGTCGAAGTTGCGCACCACGGACTGGTGATAGAGCGCCACCAGAATCACGCCGGCAACGACGAGCGCGGCCGCACTCCAGATCGCCGATATGAGAAGGAGGCGCCGGGCGAGCGAACTAGTTCGCATCATCCGCCGTCGCTTCGCCCGGATCGGTGACGCGATAGCCGAGCCCACGGATGGTCTCGATCACCGGCGCGCCGATTTTCTTCCGCAAGCGCCCGACGAACACCTCGATCGTGTTGGAATCGCGATCGAAATCCTGATCGTAGAGATGCTCGATCAATTCCGTGCGCGAGACCACGCGGTCCTTGTGCAACATTAGATAGGCGATCAGCCGGTATTCGTGAGATGTCAGCTTGACCGGCTGGCCGTCGACGCTGACGCGGCCCGAGCGGGTGTCCACCTCCAGCGGCCCACAAGCCACAAGATTGCTGGCGTGTCCCGCCGACCGACGAACCAGCGCGCGGATACGGGCGAGCACCTCCTCCATGTGGAACGGTTTGGCCACATAGTCGTCTGCGCCGGCGTCAATGCCGGCCACCTTGTCGCTCCAGCGATCGCGCGCGGTCAGGATCAGCACCGGCATGGCCCGTCCATCGCGCCGCCAGCGCTCCAAAACCGAAATCCCGTCCATCACCGGCAGACCGAGATCGAGCACGATGGCGTCATAGGGTTCGGTATCACCCAGGAAATGCCCCTCTTCGCCGTCGAAGGCGCAATCGACCACATAGCCGGAATCGGCCAGGCCATCCTTCAATTGCCGCGACAGGTCACGGTCGTCCTCGACGACGAGCACGCGCATAAAGCACTCCTAGTTTTGCCGTGCCCCAGTGCGGGCATCGAACACCACCCGGCTCACTTGACCGCCGCCACCGAGCACGGTCGCGATATAGACCAGCCGGCCGCCTTCGTTGCACAGGTCCAGCCGAATCAGTTCGCCCTGAACCTGGCTCTGCACCGACGAGGGACGAACCGCCTGGCCCGACTGCACCGCCTGACGCTGCTGATCGCCGGACAGGCACTGCGCCTCGGCCGCCCCGAAGGCAGCGAGCAGAAAGAACACGGCAAGAGCGAGACGGCGGCGATGGGTCATAGCGATCCGTCTTCTACCGGCAGTCGGCTGAACCGGCCATGAACAGGAAGCGCCGATCAATCCGATCAGGCGGGTGAAGGAAAGCGGGCCAAGCCGGCCCTCCCCATACTGAGTGTCCCCTTCAACCTTTCAATGATTTTTTGGGGGCTGGCCCGGTACAGATCCGTCCGTCTCGTTGCAAACCGCTCCCCAGGCCGCGTTGTGCCCACGGATCTGTCGGATGGTCGGCGCCGTGTCCTCGATCGAATAGGTGATCGGCGAAAACGCCGTGCAGGCGGCGCTTTCAGTCGCGACGATAGGGGTCGGCGTCTGGCAGCCGGCCAGCATCGTGATCGCGCTCAACGCGCCGGCGCGCGTCGAGAGCCTTTTGCGTGGTCGCATCTGCATCCTCCTGGATACGAAAAAGGAGCGTGGCTTCGGCAACCGCAATCCGGGCTTCGCACGCGGTGCGGGCGGCCTCTCCCCCCGCCCAATAGCTCCCGGCGACAACGGCCACGCTCGCCATGGCGAGCCAGACCGACCGAGGCATGCTGCCAAGAAACGCGGCGATCATGCCGCGCCTCCCAACCAGCCCGGCAGCGCGCCGGCGCGTTTCGCCACCCGCCAGGCCTGCAAACCCAGCAGCGCCACCACCGCCAGCCCGAACGCGATCGAAAGCAGCGAACCGGATTGAAAAATCGCCTGGCCATGGCGAGCGGCCTGAAGCGCCCGATCGACCCCATCGCCGGCGATCGTCAATCCGGCGACGGCCCCTCCCCCACCGACGACGACTGCCTGTTTCGTGGCCGCGGCCTGCTCCATCTCCTCCGCGACGGGAGGCGCGGCCGCAACCGCCTCCTTATCCGCCGTCGCCATGGCCGCCCCGGCGGCCTCCCCACGCCGCCTCGCCGCATCCATGGCGTCGATGGCCGTCATGGTGCGCGGGCCGAGGATGCCATCGACCGCGAGGTCGTTCTGGCGTTGCACGACCCGGACCACGAATACCGTGCGATCGTCCATCACGCCGGAGAGCGGCACGGTGTAGCCGAGCCGGTCGAGAGCGGTCTGATAGCGTTCGACCGCATCGCCCCGATCGCCCGGCTGGAAGAGCGCTTGGCCCGCGGATCCCATCTTCGGCTTCCGCGATGGCTCGGCCGGTCGGCTCACCGGATAGCTTTCCCAAGGAAGCTGCCAGTGCGGATAGTCCTTGAAGGTTCGCCAGTCGCCGCCCCATTCCACCGGCACCTCAAGCTCCCGTGCGGCCGTCTTGACCGCCGTCTCCAGCCGGCGCCAGGCATCCGCCCCCGACGGCGCCGCCGGATTCGCCCAATAGTCGGCGCCGTCGACGGCCCCGTCCCCGTTCACATCGAAGGCAAGCACCAGGTCGACGGCGTGGCCGACCCCGTTCGCACCCGGGATATGGCGCGAATTCATGGTCTTGGAGACACCGCGACGGACATTCTCGCGCTGTCTTTCGATCGAGCGCACGCCCTCGAACACGCGAAAGGGAACCGGGGTCAGTTCGGCCGCCCGTTCGACCACGCCGACGAGATCCGGGTGCACGCCGTTGAGCGCCGCGCGGTCGCGCGATGTGAGGGTGAAGGACATGAATGGCTCCTGGAGAGTAGGCGAAATCGGCTGCTGGCACGTCAAAACAACGGGCCCGCCTCAATATTTGATGCAAGCCAGCAGCGCGACGTTGCGGCCACGGGTTTCGCCGCCGAAGCGCCCGTTTACGGGCCCTGCCGAATGGACGACCGTCTCGTCGTCTATACCGGGCCCGACATAGGAGAACTGCGCCGTCGCGCTCCCGGGCGTGCCTGTGATGTTTGTTCGGTGGGTGTGGTATTGAAACTGGTCCTGCTGCCAGGACCCGAACGCACGTCCCGGGTCGACACCGCGTCCATCGTCGACGCCGCGAACGAACTCGCCGCGCAGATCCGGCAGGTTGAAGGTCGTCGAGCCGTCGCCGGCCCCGAACCCCGTTCCGATAACGTCGAACAGGTTGGCATAGGCCGTCCGCGAAATTGCCGCCCCGTTGGCCCTCAGAAAGCCGCTGGGCGGGCTTGCGGCCGCGTGCCAGATCACCGTTCCCACCGGCAGTCCGTCCGCGCCGGCGGGAAAGCGCGCCCGCCCGCTGGCGCGATCGATGACCAGCGCCTCGTGCCAGCTTTCGCCGTCGGGACTGACCTTGACGTGGAAATCGTCGTCTCCGGCCAGCCCGAACTCCGCCCGCCCGGAATAGCCGGTTTGAAACACCACGCTCGCCGTCTGCGCGGCCCCGTCCTTGTTCAACGACAGGCGAAGATCGCCGCTCCCCGGAGTCGCGTCGTCATGGGAAAACAAGACCGCATCGGACTTCACCGACAGCCGGCTGACGATGTCGGCGGTCGTGTTAACGCCGAACAGGGCGGCCGTCGCCGCGCTGACGAAGGTCACATGCGTCCAGGCCGCCCCATCCCAGTAGACCAGCACCGCCTCGTCCGCGATCCAGGCCGTCCAGCCGGTCTGGGGCACAAAGAACACCCATGCGCCGTCGATCCAGGCAGCGACGCTGCCCGTCCTCCCCGACCACAGACCGCTCGCCCCGGCGGCGACGATATAGCGATCGCCGCTCGCCGGGCTTGACGGCGGGCTGGCGAGATCGCGATCGATCACCGAGAGCTGGACCAGAGCGTCCAGATGGGCGAACGCCTCGTTGACGGGCACATGCTTCTGGGCCTGGGAAGGCCAGACCGTCGGCAGTTTCAGGTGCGGGGTGGTGTCAGACATCAAGCTCGACCTCGCGAACGATTCCGGGACCGAACCCGCCGGCAAGCTGCGCCACGCGGATTCGAAGAGAAGACGGCGGCGCGCCGAAGTCGGTGACCTGCTCGGCGAGGCCGTAGGTGTAGGCGGGTGTCTGGGTTTCCAGCGTGCGCACGACCGTCGCTCCGGCCAGGATCTCCAGCCGGTAGGCCTCGCCGGTCTCGCCCAGCGGCACGTCCTCGCTGACCCAGTCGTCGCCGCCGATCCGGGTGCGCCTGATCCAGGAGAGCTCGATTTCGCCGCCCGTCCGGCGGATGGCGCGGACATGGACCGGGCTGAGCGGTGCGATGCCGCGCCCGGTGCCGGTAAACGCCATCTCGGTAACGGCAGGACCGGCCAGCCCACCTGCGGACGGTCCGATCCGATAGCTGCGCTCCAGCCGCAACGTGCTGCGGTCGAGTGGCAGCGTCGCAAGCGCGGTGTTGAGGAGAACCACCATCGTTCCGGCCGCGTGACCGGCTGCCATCGCATCCTCGGTGCCGAGCTGGCCGCGCAGAAGCCGGGTCAGGAGATAGCGGCCCTCCGCCACCAGCTCGGCGGACGCGAACTGGACGATTTCCCACGCTCCGCTCGACGCGCGGATCGCGAGTGCATTGGCGCCGGACAGCACTTCCAGATCGGTCCGGCTGGCCAGGCTGCCGCCGGCGAGATCCACGAGGATGGAATTGGCGCCGTCCCACCGGCCGATCGGTCCGGACGACAGGGGCGCGGCCAGCGTGCCGATGACGGCGGGAGCGGTGATGGCGGCAATGGCATCGAAGCTGTTTCCCGAACCGGAGCGCCAGATCGTCGTCGTTCCCGGCCACGGCGAGGCGAACACTGCCACTCGTGGGCGATGATCGTCGCCGTCGACCACCCGCGGCAGATCGAGCAGCACGGCAAGCGGTGGCCCAAACCCGACCGGAGCGGCCGGCGCCCGTCCGATGCCGATCCCGGCGGAGGCCCGATAGACGTCCGCCTCGTGGCTGCGCCCCTCGACCCGGCGGAAGGTCGCATCCTCGATCTCCGCAAGGCTTGCAACCATGGGCCCCGCGCGGGTGACGACCTCCACGATGTCGCCCGGCTCCAGGGCGATCCGGCTCGGCGGCAACGCAAACGAGATCCGCGTGCGCTCCGCCCAGCGAGCATGGAGCCGGCGCTCGGCCGCTTGTACCGCCAGCCCGTCCCAGAGCGCCGCGGGAAGCGCAATGTCCGCCACCTGTCGGCTCTCGCCCACCAGCCGGCGCGACGCGGCGCTGGAGGCGAGAAAGTCCTTCAGCGTGTCGCGATAGCCGATCCGCAGCTCGATCGGCAGCTCGCTCGCCTGCTCGCGCACCAGCGCGGCCAGCGTCCCGTCACGATCGTCGACCAGATCCAGTTCGTCGATCGTCGCAAGCGAACGCCCGGCCCGGTCGGCGAACCGCACATGGGTGCCGGCATCGAGCCCGACGAAGCCGAATGCCTCACCGAGCGGCGACAGGACGGAGCGCAGATCCGACGGCGCCGCCACCACCAGCCCGTCGATCGCCTCGTCGAGGCCAACGATCTCGGGATCCGTAAGCGCCCAATCGGCGTAGAGCGCCCGCACCAGCCCGGACAGGCTCGTACCGCCCAGCCGACCGGTCAGCCAGTGGCCGCGCTGCCAGTTCGGCCCGTCCGACCAAACGTCCTCGCGCAACGGAAACGCCGGAAACGGCCGCGCGTCCCAGGTCCAGGCGTGGACGCCGCCGGGCACGACCATCCGGTCGCCATAGACCGACGAGACCGGGTTCGCATCGGCGGTGGCACCGAAAATCAGATCAAAATGACCGAGGATCGCTTCCAGATAGCGGCGCTGAACGGCGTCATCGCGCCCGCCATTGGAGAAGTAGGGAAAGAAGGATTCCGACGATTTCGGATCGTAGAACACGTTCGGCTGGTTCGCCCCGCGATCGATCGCGGGACAGCCGACCTCGGTGAACCAGACCGGCTTCATCTCCGGCTGCCAGAGGGTTGCAGCCCCCACCTCCACCCCACCCGGCCGGTCGTAGTGCCGGTTCGTCCACCAGCTCTTCAGATCCTTGTAGCGAAACACCCAGGGTTTGCCGGCGGTGCCATCGGTGATCGGCGTGCGGATCTGCTGCTCGCGGTCCGATTGGCTGGCATAGAACCAGTCGTAGCCCTCACCGCCGGCCACGTTCCCGGCGAGATAGGCGAGATCCCTCGGCCCGTAGCCGATCTCGGCATCCAGCGGAGTGCCGTCGCGCCAATCCGACAGCGGCCAGTAAACGTCGATCCCGACGAAATCGATCGACGGCCGCGCCCACAGCGGATCGAGATGGAAATGGACGTCGCCGGTCCCGTCCGCCGGCTGATGACCGAAAAACTCCGACCAGTCGGCGGCATAGGAGATTTTGGTCTCGGCCCGAAGCACAGTGTGGACATCGTCGGCAAGCGCGCACAGCCCATCCACGAACGGATAGTGGCTGCTATCGGAACGGATGGTGGTGAGCCCGCGCAGCTCCGAGCCGATCAGGAAAGCATCGACTCCGCCGGCCGCCTCGCACAGATGCGCATAGTGGAGGATCATCCGCCTGAGCGACCATTCCGCCGGCCCGGAATAGGCGACCCTGCCGCCCGATACCGAAAAATCCGCCGGCTCGGCGGTCCCGAGCAGGCCTGCGACCTGACCGGATGCAGCACCGGTCTTGTCCGGAGAACCCGGCTCACCCGGTGCCGGATAGACGGTGATCCTCCCGCGCCAGGGATAGGGCGCCTGCTCGACTCCACCATAAGGGTCCGGCAGACCGTTGCCGGGCGGCACATCCATCAGCACGAACGGGTAGAACACCACCTTCAGCCCGCGCGCCTTCAAATGGGCGATCGCGGCCCGCACCGTTTCGTCGGACGGCGTACCGCCATAAGCCGGCCGACCGTCGATCCGGCTGGTGAGTCGCGCGGCGCTGCGCGGAAGCCCCGCGACCTGCCAGTCGCCGCCGGTCGTCGGGCGCGGCTCGGCCTCCACCTTCGGTTCGATCCGGCAGTGCCCGGCGCGTAGGTCGTCGCCGAACCAGGCGACCACCAGGGCGACCCGCTCCAGGTTCGGGCAGAGCGCGACCAACTCGTCGATCGAGGCTTCCAGGTTGGAGGCCGCGATCGGGAGATGCCGGTTGTCGGTGGCGCTTCGGCCGGGCCCAAGACTGCGCCGCACCTCCTCGGGCGCATAGCCGAACTCGCTCGCACCGGGGATCAGCGTCACCGCCCGTATCATCGTCTCCAGCCGGTCCACCGGCCGGATCACCTCGAAGGAAAGCTGGGGCAGGCGGTTGCCGAAATCGCCGATTGGCAGGCGCTCGAACACGACATAGCAAAGCCCGCGATAGGCCGGTGCCGTGCCCTGCTTGGCCTCGATCAGCGGATCCGCCATCTGGTCTTCGTCGCCGAGATAGATCCGATGCGTCACTTCCGAGCGGTCGAGCAGCTTGCCGTCGGCCCAGATCCGGCCGATCCGCGCCACCGGTCCCTCGCAGAGCCCAACGGCGAAGTTGGCGTAGTAGGCATAGGACTGCGTGCTCGGCTTGGAGGGGCCGCCCTTGCCGCCGGCCGGCTCTTCCGAGACCACCGCCTCTTCGTAGCGGGTCGCCCAGATCACGCTGCCGGACAGCCGCATCCGGCCATAGACGCGCGGGATCGGCGCCCCTTCCCGCGAAGCCTGGACGTCCAGATCCTCAAGCTTGCCGGTGGGCGTCGAGCCGCCGTTGCCGCCGAACAACGCGTCGTCGATCACGGCGCCCGCGATCGCGCCCGCCGCTCGGCCGACCACGGCCCCTAACGGGCCGAACAGGCCACCGACGGCCTGGCCGGCGGTGGATAGAACCAGCGTGCTCATCGATCGATCACTCCGGGTCGCGCGCGCCGGGAAAGGCGAACGCATAGGCGAGCCTGCGCCGCCACCAGGGCGACAGGCTGCTCTCCACCACCTGTCCGGCGGCGTCGTAGGCGTGCAGAAACCGCGCAGGCGCGATCAGGATGGCGACGTGCTTGGCCGGCAACGTCGGGCGCCAGCGAAACAGGAGCACGTCGCCGGGCGCCTGCGCGCCGATCGCGACCGGCACCAGATGGCGAAAGCCGGCCGCCGCCAGCGTTTCCGCCCGTCCCGCCTCCGCCCAGTCCGGCGAATAGGGCGGCGGCGCTTCCGGCTCCGGCCCGATCGTCTCGCGCCAGACGCCGCGCAACAGCCCGAGGCAGTCGCAACCAACGCCTTTCAGCGAGGCCTGATGGCGATAGGGCGTGCCGCGCCAGGCGAGCGCCGTCGACACGATGTCCGCACGCATGACCATCACGCGAGCGTGCCGCCGTCGTTTCCGCCATCGGCGGAGACGGAGGCGAGCGCGACGTCGTTGCCGGGCATGTGCGGGAAGCCGCGAAAGTTCCCCGCGTTGGCGAACTTGGCCGTGCAGGTCGCAAAGCGCTTGTCGCAGCCGGCCGTCAACACCACCCGGTCGCCGAGCGCGATCTCGCCGGCCATGGGCTGCCACAGTGCGATCCGCCAGGTCGCGTTCGAATGCGCCTTGATCTCCGACGCCCGCCCGGCATTCGCTCCGCTCTCGAATGCCACGTGGCCGCGCGTGAACCAGCCGTCGGCGTAGCCCGACAGACCCGAGACCGAGAGGCTTGCGCGAGAAAACACACCCGTCACCTCCGCCTCCAGTCGGAAGGCCGACGCGGACAAGTCGATGGCGCAACGTCTGTCGCCCAAATCGGCGTCGCAGCGCGGCTGGAACAGTCGCCCCCGCACGATGTCGAGGTCGGCGGTCGGCCCCCGGATTTCGGCCCGGAACGCCCCGTCGGTTCGCGTCACCTCGCCAACTGTGCCGACCCGCAGCTTCAGCCTCTGATCGATATCCGCCCAATTGACCAGCCAGAGCTCCACTACCGCGCCATCATAGGCGCCGGCCGCCAGATCCTCCGCCGCCAGCCGGTCGTCGGCGAGCGCCCCGTCGATCTCGAAGCCGCCGACGGCAAGCCCGCTCGACGCCACATCCGCACTGGTCGCCGCCCCGCCGGAGGCGGAATGGATCACCCCGTCGAACGCGATGTCGCGGTCGTGGTCGGTGAAGCCGAGCACGGTGCCGTCGCGCCGGGTCAGTCGCCAGCAGCGGCAGAGCGTCGTCGCCCCGCTCTCAAGGTGCGCGGCCAATTCGCTGGGGAGCGTCTTCACAGCCGGATCTCCACGATCGGAACGGAGGGCAGCGACCCTGCCGAGAAGGCGGTCAGCGAAATTTCCAGCCGGTCGGTATCGAAGCGCACCGGCACGTCGAACTCGAAACCCGCGGTGACGGTCGCTCCGCCGGCCGGGACGTGTCCGGGTTGAAAGGTCACCACGCCGGTCGCCGCATCGACGGTGAAACCGGCGCCCACAGCGACCTCGCTTCCGGCCACGGCGACGCGGACACTCTCGGCGACCGGCTTGTCGATCCGTCGCACCCAAGGCGCGTGGACCCCGCCATAGGTCTTGGTGAGCTGGAAGGTGGCACGCGTCCCGTCGCCGGTGCCGATCGTCTGGTCGAACGGCACCGGCGACGTGCCCGGCGTGCTGGAGCGGTGATCGACCGGATCGCGATAGCGAAAGCCATAGAGCCGACCGCGTCGCTCCTCGAAAAAGGCGGCGATGGCATAGAGATCCTCGATCGAGCGCACCCCGGAGCCGGCGTCGTAGCGGCGCCTTGAATCCGCCCAGCGGCTGTTGCGCTCCTCGTGACCGGAGCCGAGGATCACGATCTCGGTCTTGCGTTCCGGCCCGCCGGCGGCACCAAATGCCACGGCGAGAGGAAACAGCACCTCGTGAAAGGCGTGCGGCATGATCGCGTTTTCCGTCTGAAAAGAGCCTGTCAGCTTCCGCGCCGGCCCCGGCCGACAGCGCGCGCGAGCATCGCCGTGACCTGCGCTTCGGAGCGCCGAAAGCTGTCGGCGTCCTGGGTGGTGATATTGAACGTGACCTGCACCGCCCCTCCCCCGCCGGCCGCGACCCCGAGCCGCCCGTCCGGCCCGCGCGACAACGGCAGGATCGCCTCCGGCCCCGCCTCGCCGGCAAGCCCGGTGCGGCCGTCCACAAGCGGAAACCGGGTGGGCGTACCGATCACTCCACCCTCGGCGAACGGCATCAGGTTGCCGGCAGCGTGCGCGGCACTTGCCGCACCGGCCGACAGCACCTCACCACCTACCCCACCAAGCTGCCCGACCAACTGCTGGCCGAGGCCGGAAAGTGCCGATTTCAGCACCGAAGAGGACAGGCTGCGCGCCGCCTGGGCAAGCACCGTGTCGAGCCGCTTGCCCTCGACGACGGCGTCCTTGAGGCCGCGAACGACGGTGGCGGAAAACCGTTCCGCCGAGCGTTCCAGCGCCGCGCTCGCCTCAAGCGCGGCGTTGCCGTCGAACCCGGTCTCGTCATCGAACTCGTTCGCCATCGCTTGCCCTCTATTGGTCGGTCTGCTCCGCGGCACCGATCAGCGCCCGCAAGCGGCCGACGTCCGCCGCCGGCGCGGTGCGTTCCGGCGCAAGCACCGCCCTCAATTCGCGCAACGTGAGGCGCCAGAACGCCTCCGGCGCCAGACCGCGCCGGCCGATCGCCACCGCCATCGCTGCGCGCCAGGGAAAGGCCGCGACGGGATCCCCCGCCGCGGCCCTCAAGGGTTTTCGGGCTGGGCGTCCGGATCGCCGAAGGTCGCTGTCAGGAGATCGGAGACGATCGCGGCATAGCCGGCGGCCCCGCCGGCCGTGGTCATCATCGCGACGTCGTCGTCGCTGACGGCATGGCCGGCTCCGCGCAGGCCCGCGCCGATCACCTTGACCGCATCGTCCGCCTTCAGCCGGCCGCTCGCAAAGCGTTCGGCAAGGCCGACCAGATCGCCGGACTGGAAGGCGTCCTCCAGCTCGGCGAGTGCCCCCAGCGTCAGACAAAGGGTGAAGCGCCGCCCGTCCAGGACGGCATCGATTTCGCCTCGGTGCCGGTTCGCCATGGTCACGCCGCGGCGAAGGTGAGTTCGCCGGCCGATTCCAGCGAGATCTCGTAGGTCACTTCGCCGTCGTGATTGCCGGCATAGTCGAGGCCCGAAAGCTGGAACGGTCCGGAAACGGTGCCGAAATCGGGCACGATCACTTGCCAGCTTCGGATCGCCCCGGCGAAGAAGATCGTCCGCACCGCCGCATCCGAGGTCGCATCCTTGAAGATGCCGGAGCCGGACAGGCTCGCCCGACGCACGCCCGCACCCGCCAGAAGCTCTCGCCAGCGGCCGGCGGACTCCGTGTCGGTGACATCGACGGTATCGGCGTTGAACGACAATCGCCGGGCGCGAAGCCCGGCGACGGTGACGTAGGAGCCCGATCCGGTCTGATCGAGCTTAAGCACCAGATCGGTGCCGCGCTGTGCGCCCATCGGCGCCTCCTCTGTCTCCAAGAAACCAGAAACACCGAGGCGCACGGGCGATCTCAGCCCGGCCGATCTACTTGCCGTAGTTGTAGATCGCGCAGGGGCTGGACTCAGGCGTCGGCGCGCTGTCGGTGGTGAAAACCACCATGCTCATCCCGTCATCCGTGTCGGGAGCGAGCACGATGTAGGTAGCCGGATGGTCCGGCAGTCCGCAAAACTGGTTGCCGTTCAAGAGCACCGGATCCGACGGCGGAACCAGCTTGAAGATTTCGCCCTCGACCGGATCTCCGGTGCCGCTCCAGGCGCCCTTCTTGCTGCCGACCGCTTCGATCTTCAGGCTCTTGCCGTTGGCGAACGTCACGGCGTTCGCTGAGACGTCGATGTCGCCGGTGATGGAGGTCGCGGTGTTGCTGAGCGCGCCCCATTTCCCGCTCGTCGCCGCCATCGCCGGCTGAGCCAGGCCGCACACCATCGCCGCAACCAAAAGTGCCTTCTTGTCCATCGCATCGCTCCTTTGAGACCGGAAATCGGTCGGTCGGGGGAACGATAGCGGCGACGGCCGACAGCGTCACGACGTTGGTGCGGGGTCCTCGCGCAAGCGGGAATGAGCGGAGACCATGGCACCGCCTACTGCACCGGCTCCGTCACCGCGCGCAGTCGCAGAACCGCGAGCACCGACTTGCGGTCCGAGGCAAACCGCGTGGCCCGGTCGACCAGAGACAGCGACACCAGCCGGTGTCCGTCGAGTGCGAGCGCCGCACCGATCAAAAGCGTTTCGATCCGCTCAGCGAGTTCGGCCGCCTGCTTGCGGCCATGCGAGGTGGAGCGGACTTCCAGAGCCACCCGATGTTCGCTCATCGGCGGCAAGTCCCCGTCGAGCCGGCGATCGCTTGCATCACCGAACGCGACGAACGGATGCGCGGCCGCGCGCGGCGGCCGGTCGTAGATGCGCGCGCCACCGAGACGGTCGATCAGCACCGCATCGCCGGCAAGCCTCGCGTAGATCGCAGCCCGTAGCGCCTGTCCGGCATCCATCACCGTCCCTCCTCTTCCGCCTCGATCAAGAGAAACCGATCGCGGACTCCAACCGGCCGGGTCGCGAGGATCATCAGCGTGCGGCCATCGACCTTGAGCCGCTGGCCGCCGGTAACGCCGGTCCGCGCCCGGATCGTCACACGGTGCGTGGCCACGCCGTCGAGACGGCCGCTGCGGTCGCGCTCGGCCGCCGACAGCGCATCCACCCGCCCCCAGACGTCGGCAAGCTTGGTCCAGACGACCGTCTCTCCACCGGCGCCGTCGGAGGTCGCCGTCGGCGTTTCGATCGTCAGACGGCGGTCCAGCGCCCCGATCGCGGGTGCGCCGGTCATGCTACCCTCGCCAGCCGATAGGGGCGGACAAGGCTGGAAACGCCGAGCGAGACCGGATCGGGCGGACCGACCAACGCGGCCTCTCGGTGCTGGTGCCAATGGGCCACCAGCATCAGCACCGCCTGGCGCAGCGGCGCGGGCACGTCGCCAGCCACCGTGCCGTAGCCGGCGGTGATGTCGATCTCCACCTGGTCCGCCCGCCACCGGCCCGCACCGCCGGGCAACAGCCGCAGCCGCGACGACACCAGATCCATCACATAGTCCTCGGCCCCAAGCACCGAGGCGGTGCCGTCGCTGGCCCGCACCGTCACCGCATCGATGGAAAGCACCGGTTGCGGCTCGAGCCGGACGATGCCGGAATGCGGAACGGTCTCGCGCACGATCCGCCAGCCCTGAGCCAACAGCGCCCGGCCGGTCGTGGCCTCCACATGCCGGCGCGCCGCCGCGATCAGATCGGCGATCAGGGTATCCTCGGCGTCAGTGTCGACACGCAGATGCTGTTTAGCCTCCGCCAATGTGACAGGTTCCAGCGTCGGCGGCTCGGTCAAAATGCTTGTCATGACCCCTCCAAAAAAATGGCCCGGCTCCGAGGACAGAGCCGGGCCAGGCGCAGGGAGCGCATTTGCAGGCGGGAAATCAGCTCTCGCCGAACTTCAGGAGCTTGATGGCGTCGAAGTCCTGGACGCCCCCGCCGACGCGCTTGGTCGTGTAGAACAGAACGTAAGGCTTGGAGGAGTACGGGTCGCGCAGGACCCGCACGCCCAGCCGGTCGACGATCAGATAGCCGCGCCGGAAGTCGCCGAACGCGATCGCCATCTGGTCGGCGGCCATGTCCGGCATGTCTTCCGCTTCCACCACGGGGAAGTTCATCAGCGAGGCGGTGCCGCCGGGAACGGCCGGCGGCTGCCAGAGATAGGCGTCGTCGTCGTCCTTCATCTTGCGCACCGCCGCCTGGGTGCGCCGGTTCATGACGAAGCTCGCATTCTGGCGATAGCCGGCCTTCAGCGCGTAGACGAGGTCGATCAGCTTGTCGCCGGGATCTTCCGCCGGGAACGCCGCGTCGACGCCGGTCGCGATATAGCCGAGCTTGCCCCAGACCCAGGCGGGCTCCGCCGCGGTGTCGTAGTGCAAAAAGCCCGTCGGCTCCGTCTCGCCCTCGCCGGTGATGAAGGCCGCGCCTTCCTGCAGCGCGAACGCCTGGTCGATCTCCTCCGCCAGCCACTGGCCGATATCGATCGCGGCATCGTCGAGCAGCGTCGCGGTCGCCGCCGGCATGGCGTAGAGTTCCATGGTCGGAAACGAGAGCTCCTTCAGGGTCGGCGCATCGGTCGTTGTCCGGGCGTCGGTCTCCCCGACCCAGCCGACCGCCGGACCGGAGATCGCGAACGGCTTCTTGAAGCCGGTGCCGGAGATCTGGCGCACGCTGGCGATCCCGCGGATCGGCGAGATCGCGGCCAGCCGGCGGCCTATTTCGCGGTCGACCTCTTCGGGCACGAGATAGCCGGCATCGTCGGAGGCCGCCGTCAGCGCCTTGGTCTCCAGCGCCTTCAGGTCGTGATCGCGGCCGCCACGCACATAGGCCTCGAACGCCGCCTTGTGTTCCAGCGCAGCGCCGGAGCGGATCACCCCGCCTTCGCCGCCCAACACCGGCCGGCGGGCCTTGAGCACGAGCTCGTCCACCCGCGCCTTGTGGGCGTCCAGCGCCCGGTCGACGCGGTCGAGCTTCTCCAGCGTGACGACATCGCCGGCCGAGCGGCGCTCCAACTCGTCGAGCCGGCGGTCGTTGGTCTCCTTGAAGACCTCGAATGCGCCCATGAAGTCGGCGAAGGCGGCGCCAAGCTCGCCGTCGCCGGCCGCCTTGGTCTCAGGCGCCCGGATATCGGTTGCGGTCATGAAATCTCCCTCATTTCGGAAAGACGGCGGGCGGCCTGCCGGAAACCGGCGGCAAGCCGCGCCCGGTCGGTTGCGACGGAGACCGCCGCGGCTTTCGCGGCCCGAGCACGCGCTTCGGGCAGCATCGGAAAGGTCACGATCGAGATCTCCCAGAGGTCGACCTCCAGGAGCAGGCGATGGCCCGTCTTGGGCTCGGTGCGCGAGCGCACCGTCTTGAACCCGATCGACAGCCCGTCGAGCACGCCCTCGCGCATGAGCGCCCGAACCTCGCGGGCCTTCGTGGTCTCGCTGGTGAGCCGGCCGCGAACGAACAAACCTCGTCGATCTTCGGCGATCGTCAGCCAGCGCCCGATCGGCTCTGCCGGATCGTGCTGATAGAGCAGCTTGAGTCCGGCTGGCCCCTTTTTGGCGAGCGCTGCCGAAAATGCGCCGGGCGCCACAACGTCACCGGCAAGATCCGCCCTTCCGAACAGGGTCGCGTAGCCGGAGAAGGTGCCGTCGGCGGCGACCGTCGGCTGCGGCGCCGGTGAAAACTTCACTTCCAGAGAGTCCCGCGCCCCCGACCGCCCGCTCATCGCCCGACCTCAATGATCCGCGGACCATGGGTCGGCCGGAACTGGCTCCGCTCGGCCATCAGCCGCGCCATCTCGACGGCGAAGGCGGCAAACACGCGCCGGTGGTCGGCGGTGGAAGCCGCCGACTTTTTGGATTTGGAATGCATGGGGTGTCCTCGGTGTCACCATCTCCCGCTCGTTCCCGCGAAAGCGGGAACCCATGGGGAGACGGATGTGGATCTGGAGCTCGCGACAGACCTTGCAGCTGGCGAGGTCGAACGGACTAACGGGCACGTGCAGGCCGAAAAGCCCTATGGACTCCCGCTTTCGCGGGAGTGAGCGGAACCTTGAGGTTGTTACTCCCAGTCCCGGAATACCGCCGTCAGTCGGGCGATCTCGTTGACGAAGTCGTTGAAGCGTCGGTTCGACTGGGCGAGTTCCCTCAGCGCCCAGACCAGGAGCCCGCTCGCCGAACTGGCCCACAGAAACAGGGCCAGGTGCGCGAGATCCCCGCGCTCCATGACCGACTGGGTGACAGGGTCCACCTCAGCCCGCCTCGCCGCGCGGCGAATAGCCGACGGCCGCCCGCTTTTCGTCGTCGCTCAGGAACGAGGCCGCCTCCAGCCGGCGCCAGAGCGCGTCGCGTTCCACCGAAAGCGCCTCCACCCGGTCGGCGTCGAAGGTGAGCCGCAAGGGCTCCCCGAACGTCGGGCCGAGCCAGGCGCCCACGGCTGCAAGCGTGCGGCCGACCAGCGGCAGCACGGTCTGGCGCCAGAACGCCCGGTTCGCCTCCTGGTAGTTCGCATAGGTGTTGTCGCCCGGAATGCCGAGCAACATCGGCGGCACCCCGAAGGCGAGCGCGATCTCGCGCGCGGCCTGGTTCTTGGCCTCGATGAAATCCATGTCCTTCGGTGTCAGCGCCATCGCCCGCCAGTCGAGACCTCCTTCCAGAAGCAGCGGCCGGCCGGCGTTGCGGGCGCCCTGGTAGCCCTCCTCCAGCTCCCGCTTCAGCCGGTCGAACTGGTCGGCCGTCAGCGTGCCGTCGCCGCCGGAATAGACCAACGCGCCAGACGGCCGGGCGGCATTGTCGAGCAACGCCTTGTTCCAGGCGCCGGCGGCGTTATGGATGTCGAGGCTCACCTGCGCCGCCTCGATCGGGGCGAAGCCGTAATGGTCGTTCAACGGGTGAAACAGCTTCAGATGCAGGATCGGCGGCAGCTCCTCGCCGGTCTGGGAAAATCGCACCGAGCGCCCGCCGACGGTGTATTCGAATGCCTCCGGCCATCCGGTCGCACCGGGCAGCACCTTCATCCGGTCTGGCCTGAGTGCATGCAGCTCGCGCACCCGCCCCTCGACGCTGACGGCTTCCAGATAGGCGTTGCCCGCCACCAGAAGATGGCCGTAGATCGCCTCCATCAGGCTGGCGCCCGCCTCGCCGGCATTGGGCCGGGCAATGAGATCGAGCAGCGGATGGCGCTCCACCTCGTCGGCGCCGCGATAGGCGAGCACCGGTACCGAGGCGGCGGCCTCCGAAATCGTCCGGACCGAGCGATAGACGATCGGATTGCGGGCGTAGCCCTCCCGCGCCAGCGCACCGTAATCACGCGGCGTCCACATCGGCCGGCCAACCGCCGAGACCGCAATCACCGGCCCGGTCCGCGAAGCCTTCGCCTCGGGCGCGGCCGTCCCGCCCACCCGCCTGAAAAAGCGATCGATCAGCATGGTTGGTCCTTCTTTCCGCTCGCGCGAGCTCACTTCGTTCGCCGGCGCGCGGGTGCGGCTTGTTTCCTTGCCCCGGTCGCTCCGCTCTTCGCCTCTTGATCGGCCGGCGCACGGTCGACAGCTGGTTGGAGTTGTCCGGTTGGGCAGAGGTACGTCGCTCATCGGACATCCCGCTTCACTCCAAACCCGCACCGGCCTGGACGGACCGCACCAACCAGCCGACGACTGTCGGCCTCCCGGTCAGGGCGCTCGCCCGCAACCGGTGAGCGCAAGCGAACTCGGCGGGAGGGAAAAGAACCATCCCTCAAAACCGCCGGATCGCGGGGCGTCCGCCGGGCGAGAGCATCAACTCCGTCAACGCCCACACCAGCGCATCCAGCCGGTCCGGCGAGCGCCCGCCCGACGTCCCGTCCGGGCCGAACCCGCACAACTCGTCCTCCAGCTTAGGAAAGGCTCCGGCATGGCGCACCCGACCCTGGGCGTACAGCGTCGCCACCGGCTCCGCCCTGAGCCACTTGCCACGGCTGGCCCGCACGCTTCTGACCGGCACGGTCGAGTCGACCTGCCGGATCACGGCGGCCACCATGTCACCGCCCTGGTTGATCTCCGCGATCAGCGCATCGGCCTCCAGACGGCGATAGGTCGCGACCGCGCGCGCCGCCCAGACGTCGGGGGCCGCCGCCGACACCGTGTCGTCGGCCACCACATAGCCGAGCCCGTCCGCGCCGAGACCAGCCGCCACGATCCCGCACACCGAGGTGCGCCCACCTGAGGCCGGCGGGTCCACCGCGACCACGATCCGAGCGAGCGCCGGCGCTTGGTCCACCCGCGCTCGCTCCACAGCGTCCCGATTCCAGAGTGCGTCCTCGCGATCGGCTAGGATCTCGCCGTCCAGCTCCTGTCGGCCAAGCCGGGTGCCGCGATAGCGCCCGACCACGGCCTCCAGAAAGCCTGGGGCGAGATTTCCCGCATTGTCCCGGGTCGGCATGCGGGCGACCGCGGTCGCCGGCGCCTCCATCAACCGCGCGAGTAGCGGGATCGGTCGCGGCGTGGTGGTGACGGCCTGGCGCGGCCGGTCGCCGAGCCGGAGCGCGAATTGCAGCATGTCCCAGGCCGCCTCCGCCTGGCGCCACTTGGCGAGCTCGTCGGCCCAAGCGGCGGCAAATTGCGGCCCGCGCAGGCTTTCCGGATCCTCCGCCGAATAAAGCTCCGCGACCGCGCCGTTCTTCCATTCCAGCCGGCGGCGAGAAGGTTGCCAGGTCGGGCGTTCGTCCTTGTCGTGGACGGCCAGAAGGCCCGACACCCCCTCCACCATCACCGCGCGGGCATCGATGAGGGTCTCGCCAACCAACGCGATCCGGCCGACCGGCGCGGGCGCGAACCCGCTTTTGCCAAGCGCCAGCCCCTTCACCCATTCCGCGCCGGCGCGCGTCTTGCCGGCGCCGCGTCCGCCCAGGATCAGCCAGACGGTCCAGTCGCCTAAGGGCGGCAGCTGCTCCTCGCGCGCCTGGAACATCCATTCGCGGGCAAGCCACGCCACCGTCTCGCGCGGCAGGTCCGCCAGGAAGGCGGCCCGCTCATCCGCCGCCAGCCGATCGAGCGAGGCGATCAAGCCGGCGCGCAAGGTCCTGTCGGATGTCGTCGAGATCGGACCTCTCCTCCGCGGCGGACGCCGCGTCGTTGCCGGCCTTGCGGTCGAGCGCGATCAAGGTATCGAGGGTGCGCGCCAGGGCGGCGAGCAGCTTGGTGTCGCGTTCCGCTTCCGCCCCGCCGTCGGGGTCGAACCGTGCCTCCAGCGCCGCGATGCGCGCCTCGAAGATCCGGTAGAGCCGAGCGATCATCTCCACCCGATCGGGCGGCTTTTTGCGGCGGCGCGACGCACCGGCTCCGGGAAGCTCAACCGCCTCCGCCGCGTCGTCGGCTTCCTCGGTTCCAGTCGCCCTCTCGCGCACGGGCCGATGCGTGCGGTCCCAGCCCTGGGTACGGGCTCGATAACGGATCGCGCTTTCGGACACGGCGTAGCGCCGGGCGATCTTGCGCTGGCTCGTCAGCCCGGCTTCGAAGGCGATGCGGATCTGAGCCCAGTCGGGCTCGCTGCCACAGCTTGGCTCGTCCATCGGCGTGTTCCGGTGTTCAGAAACAAAAAGGGCGCGGCGGAACCCGCCACGCCCGAAACGAAAACGGCGCGCCGAAGCGCGCCATGTGTTGAATGATCCCGCAATCTGTCGTCGCCCGCCGACGACAACCGTATCGCCCGTCGGACACCCCCGGCACCACTCTCGAAAACTCCGGAGTGACTGGCCACACCCTCGAACTGCCGTCCGGCCTCAGCCGCACCTGTCCGACGATGCCTGCACCCTAGCGAACCAGCGTCACGCTGTCAAGGATTATTTTCCTAATTATATACGTGATAAAGCAGCCGGAACGTGAGTATGATTCGCTGGCGTGACAGGCCGGGCGTTTACGGATTTTTCCGTCAAGGACTGGAAATACCCCGAAAGGGGTGCTTACATCTTGTTAGTGGAGGTGCCGGGAATCGAACCCGGCGGGAGGGGTCAGCAATCCGCACCCTGGGCGACCAGCCCGCACCCCCACTAGCCAAGGCGTTACGACAGGAGCCGATGGTCACTCCTGAAGGCACCCGTAACGGGTTGCGCCAGCCCTCGGGCCTGCGGTGAGACGGGGTGTGCGATTGCCCGGCAAAGCGAATCGCGCACCCCTCCATCGCGAGAGCGATGAGAGAGTCGCGCGAGTCGGCGCCCGCAGCAAGCCTAAGTGGCTGCAATCCACCTATTACTCGGACTATCCACTGTGGAAGATCGGGAACAAAAGCGGAATCGACCCAATGGGTGGTGACAAATCGGAAAAAGGTGGATCGGAGGCCGCGGATGATTCGCGTCGTGATGACGCGTTGCGGCGTATGCTGAAAACGCCACCGCGAGAAAAATTTAGAGGGGACAGATGAAGGCCGTAAACGACAATCGGGTGGCGGCGCTGACAGTGCGCCCCGCCACCCTGGAAAGTGCTCTAGATCCGGCTAACCCAGAAGCCCGCGTCGTTGTGTGCGATGCTGGGTATTGCAGACGGGCTGCCACCAATGGATCAGATCCCGTTCTTCCGCCAATCGCGCTTGCTCATTGGCGTTGATGTGCGCAGCAACATGCGTAGCTCCTGCTCGCGCAGCTGTTGTGGCCATCTCGTGGTTGGGTATGCGGTCTGAAAGGTTGCTAGCAACCCCGATATAGACAGGAACCCATCCGTACTGTTCCGGCTTTATGAACATGTAATTGCCGGCGACCGGTTTGATGCTGGCGCTAGTTGGGTTGCTGAGGATGAAATAGCGGTAGTTTCCGGCGATACCGGCAATATCGAAATAATCTGCCATCAGAGGGTCCTCCTATGGATGGCGGGTTTAGGCCCACGACACCTCGGCACAAGGTGTCGTGGGCCGTATTATATACGACCCTACTGCTTGTGTGTCGAATCCATTGTTCCCTAAATGTTCCAACAGTCCCCGCTATCCTTTGCGGCAAGCAGGTCGCCCCTACTGCGCGAGACTTCATGCGGCCAGGCTTCCTAACCCACCACCTCAAGAACACAATTAACCGTTGGGGCTCTCCGGCCATCATTGGCCCACGCCACGACCCGCGCAGCCACGGCGGTCTGGGCCGACAGCTTGCCGCGCCGGCAAAACCAGGATGCGACCTCCGCCCAATCCCAGAGCGGAGCGTCGGACGACACCCGGGCCACCGGCGCAGGAAATCCTGCCCCGCGTTCGCCCCGGGCGTAGAGGCTGACGGCCTGGCGGGTCAGGCCCGATCGCTCGGCGATGTCGGAGATCGACACCAGCGGGTCCGGCTCGATCCGTTCGACCCGTGCCCCGGCGCGCTCCACATCGCGCACCGCCGAGACGACAGCCTGGATCAGGTTCTTGGCCTCGCGGTCGAAGTCGAGAAGAATTCGGCTGCGCACAAGCGAGATGGTTGCGTCATCGCATCCCGCTGCGAAAAAGCGGTCTTCGAAGTCCTCCGCCTCGGGGTTCAGGCCGGACGCCACGATCGTGAAGGAAAAGCTTTTCATCGCGGCTCTCCGCCCTTCGAGAATCGCCCGTGCGAACCGAAACAATTGTGCGAAAAAATAAGTCTAGTGATCGCAGCGCTTGGCGGCCCGGCGAAACGCTGCCGCATGCGCCGTCGGATTGCGCGGCGTCGAATAGACCGAAATCCGGCAACCTGTCCGATCATGGAAGGGATAGACCATGCGACCCCAGCAGTGGGCGCTGCCGCCAGGCTTCCGGAAGGCCCATCCCAAGGCCTCGAGGTTGGCAACGGCCGCTTCGATCTCCTTATTCGGATGCCGGGGCCGCCTCACGCGGCCGACCCGAACATGATATCAATGTTGACACTTGTCAACACTCTGCCTTACCCCCCGATTGCTGCACCTCATCCTAGATTGATCCGCAGCAACCGGGAGGTGCAAGTCGGACAGCCTTAAGCCGCCCGCGGCTCAATCCCCTCCAGTTCCGTTTCGATCTCCCGCCGCCGTTGCATCAGGTCGTGATCGGCCTGCAGGCCGAGGAAGAAGCCCTCCGAGACGCCGAAATAGCGGGCAAGCCGCAGGTCGGTGTCGGCTGTGATCGCACGCTTGCCGAGCACGATCTCGTTGATGCGCCGAGGAGGGACATGAACGGCGCGGGCGAGCGCGTTCTGGCTGAGGCCCATCGGGATAAGGAACTCTTCCGACAGGATTTCGCCCGGATGGGGATTCGGCAGCAATTCAGCCGTGATAGTCGACGATTTCGACATTGCTCGGTCCTCCGTCCGTCCAGTTAAAGCAGATCCGCCACTGCCCGTTGATCCGGATGCTGTGCTGTCCCTGGCGCCCCCCTTTGAGGGCCTCGAGCCGGTTTCCAGGCGGTACCCGGAGGTCCTGCAGGACACGCGCCTGATTCATCATGCGGAGCTTGCGGAGCGCGACAGCCTGAATGTCGGGCGGCAGCCTGCGGCTGAGCCGACCGGACCAAATCACTTCGGCTTCGGGGTCGGCAAAACTCCGGATCATGCCCCTTATATAACGCGAGGCGTTATATAACGCAATACGTCATACACGCACCGGCGACATCGCTCACTCCTCCCCCGGCCAATCAACTAGAAAGCGCTCGTAGTCTTCCAGTGCCAGCCCTTCTTCGGAAATTGTCCGGCCACGGGCGGAAATGCCGGCCTGATGGACGGTCTCCGGGTCGCCCGAGACAAGCGGATGCCACCAGTAGAGCGGCTTTCCCTCCGAAATCAGCCGGTAGCCGCAGGTCGGCGGAAGCCAGGTCAGTTCCTCGATCGCCTTCGGGGTCAGCGGAATGCAATCGGGTACGATGGTGGCGCGGTTGGGATAGTCGCGACAGCGGCAGCTTTTGTCGTCGAGGAGACGGCAGGCGACGTTGGTCCAGTAAATCTCGCCGGTGTCCCAATCCTCCAGCTTGTTGAGGCAGCATCGGGCGCACCCGTCGCACAGCTGCTCCCACTCCTCGCCGGTCATCTGGTCGAGGCGCTTTTCCTCCCAAAACGGGCGCGGCCGCTCGCCCGCGTCCGGCGGCGCGGCGCCATCGGCAAGTGCGGCAAGGTCCAGAGGATCACGCGGGTCGCGCATGGCGGTCGGGTCTCTTTCAAACGGGTGCGGAACACGGTCAACGCAGCGATGCCATCGATGTGTGGCGGTATGGCGTTCGATCAAGCCTCGCGCAAGCGAGGCACGCCAGAGATCGCAGGGGCGATCAGCCACAAGTTGCCGATCGCCGAACGCGCCCGTCGCGCTCACGGTCCCAGGAAGGAAAACCCCCAATCATGTCTTTTTCGGAAGAGATCCCCGCCCGCCGCCTTCGCACGCCCAACCTGCTCGTTCCCGCGGCGATCGCCGCCGACGAGGAAAGCTGGGGCTTTGCTACCGAGGAAGAAGATCCGTTCTACATGGTGTTCCAGACCGCGCGCAGCTATCCGCAGTCGGGCCTCAGCTCCGATGGCGACGACGCCTAGGTCATGAACTCATAAATCCGGACGGTCCGGGCGGAGGCGATTTGGTCGAATGCCAGGAGCAAGAGCGCAGGAAACCCGGCCGGTTTTCAAGATTTTGCGACGCAGCAGTCGGGCAAATCGACCCGCTCCTTCGGACGCCGAAACGGCTCAAAAAGCCGGCGTCAATCCAGAAACACGCGGCCCTCGCGATCCTCGATCTCCACCACCCAGAGATCGGGGTCGAAGTCGCGTTCGCGCACGATGCGGGCGTCGGCATCGGCCTCGGGCTGGCGTTCGAGAACCCGCTCGAAGCTGCGCCCGCCCCAGCCGGCGTCTCCCTCTGCCGTAAGCGCCTGGGGCGCGGGGGCATAGAGGTCGACGGTACCGTCGAGCCGATTGATCTTCAGGAAGATCGCGCCCGCCTCTTCCGCGCCCTTGCTCAGCACCGCGCCGAAAGCGCCCTCCGCCTGGCAGCGGCGCAGATAGGCGGAGACCCAAATCGACGAGGTGAGGCGCATGCCGCGGACCGCCCGTCAGCCTTCCGGCCCGGCCGGCGCAACGCCGAGCCGGCTCAAGATGGTCCCGGAGACCTTGCCGGTGACCGACAGGCCGTGATCGAGCTCGTAGCGGCGGATCGCACCGGCCGTCTCCGACCCGTAGAGCCCGTCGACGGTGATCGGACCGTAGCCGGCGTCCACCAGCGCCTTCTGCAACTGCTCAACCGTCGCCCGCGACGGCTCGGCCGCCTGCGGCTTAGGCGGCGTGGTCTCGGCCGGGGTCGACAGGCTCGCAAGCAGCCCCACCGAGGGCGCGCCCGTCGCCTCCAATCCCGCCTTGGTTTCATAGGCTGCGATCGCGGTGCGGGTGGCGGGGCCCATCATGCCGTCGACCGTGCCGGAATAGAGCCCGCGTTCGGCAAGCGCGGTTTGGATTGCCGCCACCAGATTGTCCGGCGGCGCCTCCGCCGGAGCCGGTTGCGCCGGTGCTGCCGGCGTGGTCGTGGAGGCAACCTGGGTCGATCCCATCCCGTCGGCGGACGTTTGCAGCTCAGGGGCGGAGGCGAACAAGGGCGCGGGATGCGGTCCCGGCTGCAGAAACAGCGCATTCGTCACGATAAAGCCGAACACCAGCACGCACCCGCCGATCGCCACCAGCGTGCGGCGGCGCAAAGCCAGCCTTGGCGCGCCGCGCTCGCGGCCGTCGTCGTGCTCGCCGGCCTTGGTCTCGGGCTGGCTGCGGGTCCGGTCTCGCCTGGTCGCGCTCACGGGGCTCGTCGTCTTTCCGTCGTTGTCGCGTGCATGGTTCGGTTCAGGGGTGGCCGGGGAGCCACACTTTGGGAAAGCGCATCCCCTCCCGGCGATCGCAAGAGGCCGGCATCTGAGTGAAGCTCCGCCCCACCAGCCCGGCCGACGCCCCCGATCGCGGCGAAATGGTGACGGCAGCGCCTTAAGGAACGCTGAACCCGAAGGCTCGAATTCAACCACCCCCGCAGATCTCTAGGGGCTGTTATGAACTTCCAATAGGGCTGCGACACACCCAAGAAAAATGTCGGCGATGTTTGACCGTCGACGTCCCCCTCAAACCTCATGGATTCGATCGATCGAATTTGACCGATCCGGACAACCGAACCTTCAGCGGCCGCATGGCAGGCTCATCCCCAAGCCTGCCCGCGCCTGCGGGCTGCCGCTTCGATTGGACCACGATCGGACAAGACCCATGATCCGTTTTTTCATCCGTTCCGTCTTCTGGCTCGCCGTCGTCCTGCTCGTGCTGCCGTTCGTGATTTCACGACCGGAGAGCCGCTCCAACGTCGTTGATACCGAGCCCCAGGCCGGCTCTCGCGAGGCGGTTGCCGCCCTTTCCGGCGCCGTCAGCGATGCCTCTAGCTTCTGCGAGCGCCAGCCCGACGCCTGCGATGCCGGCAAGTCGGTGGTCTCCGCCATCGGCTCGCAATTGCGCGACGGGGCCGCCACCCTGGCCTATCTGCTCAACGAAGCCTTGAACGATGCGGAGGACGACACCTCCGTCCAGCAGGCTCAGCCGCAATATGATCCGTCCTCCTCCGGCACGCTGACGCCGGAAGACCGCGATCCGGAATGGCAGGGCGATGGCGACAAGCTCCCGCCGGTTTGACCGATGTCCATTGCAGGGGCGCCGGATCGGCGCCCTGTTCGATTCGGCCCCTGTTGACCGGTCTTCATTTCGAGCAGTCCGCGGGCGAAAGCCCGTTGCCCACCTCTCTCACGACTTGCGAAGCCAGCGCGCGACCGCGCGCCGGCCGGTAGGCCGCGCCCGCGCAGCCGGGCGCGAAGCGCACTGGCGTGAGCGAAAAGAAACTGCGGAAAACCGGTCCCCACTTTTCCTGATCCCGCCCAAGATCAACCCCTTCGGACCGCCTCCGAAGGGACAAGTTGATCGACCCAAATTTTAAGCGGGATCCGGGCGGAAAACCGGTCCCCACTTTTCCTGATCCCGCCCAAGATCAACCCCTTCGGACCGCCTCCGAAGGGACAAGTTGATCGACCCAAATTTTAAGCGGGATCCGGGCGGAAAACCGGTCCCCACTTTTCCTGATCCCGCCCAAGATCAACCCCTTCGGACCGCGTCCGAAGGGACAAGTTGATCGACCCAAATTTTAAGCGGGATCCGGGCGGAAAACCGGTCCCCACTTTTCCTGATCCCGCTTAACCCGGCGTATGGATCGGCAGGCCGAGCAGCGCGCGCCGGCGCAGCCAGAGCGAGGACCGATAACGATCGTCGCCGGTGATCGCATGCAGCCGCTCCATCACCTGATGGGTGGTGGCGACGCCCAGATCCTCGGCCATCTCCAACGGCCCCATCGGATAGTTGAGGCCCAGCTTGAGAGCGAGGTCGATGTCGGCCGGCGCGGCAAGGCCGGCTTCGGCAATCGCGGCACCCAGATTGGCGATCGCGGCGCGCACCCGAAGCGCCACGAAGCCCGGCGAATCCTTGATCGCCGTTACCGACCGGCCCGCATCGACGATCGCCTCGGCCACCCCGTCCAGCGCGGCATGGTCGGCGCCGGGCGCCGTCATCAGCGTGACGCGCTTGGCTGTGTTCACCGACAGATCGACCGCCACCAGACGGCGGGCGTCCAGGCCGAGACGTACGGCATAGGTGGTGGCGTCCTCGCCAATCGGATAGCCGAGGATCGGGCTGATGCCGTCGTCGGCGCCGATGACCGACAGGCCGACCTCGCGGCAGAAAGCAGCGAGCGCTTCCGACGGCTCGGCCAAAAACACCGTAGCGGCCGGCATTCCTGTGGGCTGATAGTCGGCATCGCTCGGCGTTGTGAGCTTGCCTTTCTCGTCGTAGTCGAAGTGACCGGCGCGCGTTTTGCGCCCAAGCCGGCCGGCCTCGTAGAGCAGCTTGTGATGCGGCGTCGTGGCCAGCCGGCGATCGTTCAGGAAGCCCTCGTAGACGATCATGGAGACCGGATAGTTCACGTCCATGCCGGTGAGGTCCATCAGCGCGAACGGACCCATGCGGAAGCCGCAGCAATCCACCAGGATGGCGTCGATCTGGGACGGCGTCGCCACCCCTTCGTCCAACAGCCGGAGCGCCTCGGTGTAGTAGGCGCGGCCGCCGAGATTGACCAGGAAGCCCGGCGAATCCTTCACCTTGACCGGGGTGCGCCCCATCCGCTCGCCGAGGGCTGCCAGCTTTTCGGCGACCGCCGGCTCCGTCGCCGGTCCTTCGATGATCTCCACCAGGCGCATCAAGGGAACCGGATTGAAGAAGTGCATGCCGGCCACGCGGCCCGGCCGCGCGCAAGTCCGAGCGATCGAAGCGATCGGAAGCGAGGAGGTGTTGGTGGCCAGAATCGCATCCTCGGCGACGATGCCTTCCAGTTCGCCGAAGATCTTGCGCTTGACGTCCAGGTTCTCCACCACCGCCTCGACGACAGTGTCGCAGCCGGAAAAGTCGGAAAGGCTGGAGGCGACCGAAAGCCGACCCTTCTGGGTCTCGGCGGCCGCCTGGTCGAGCTGCCCCTTCTCCACCAGCCGGTCGATGCGCTTGAAGACCTCGCCGCGCCCGGCTTCCGCTGCGCCTTCCTTAGCATCGAAGATCACCGCGCGCATGCCGCCGGCAAGGGCAACCTGGGCGATCCCCTGCCCCATCACGCCGGCCCCGACCACGCCAACGGTGAATTCGGGATCCTTCACGTCGCGCATTGCTCGTCCTCCAATCCACATCAAATCGTCTCGCTTGGCCGCCTTCCTATCCGATTTTCACCCAAGGTGAAGAGGCGACGGTGTCGCCGGGGCGCACCGGGCTGGACGAGCCGACGAAAGCGCGTAGCTTGCCGCGCCGAAACCGCGAACGAGGAGAGCAACGCGATGAGCAACACCGAGGCCCCCGTCCTGACCGAACGTCCCGAAAGCGGCATCGCCGTCGTCCGGATCAACCGTCCGAAGGCGCGCAACGCCCTTAACATGGCGACCCGTCGGGCGCTGGCGGATGCCTTCACCGCCCTGGCCGAAGACGGCGAAATCCGCGCGATCGTGCTGACCGGCGACGACCAGGCCTTCGCGGCGGGCGCGGATCTGAAGGAATTCGTCGACGCCGACCCGATCGAGGTGGCCAAGCGGCGGGTGGAACGGCTTTGGGGGGCGATTTCCGGTACGCCGCAGCCGATCGTTGCCGCGGTCAGCGGCTATGCGCTCGGTGGCGGGCTCGAGCTGGCCATGATGGCCGACATCATCGTCGCCGGCGAAACCGCCCAGCTCGGCCAGCCGGAGGTTCGAGTGGGCATTATGCCCGGCGCCGGCGGAACCCAGCGGCTGACCCGCGCCGTCGGGAAGTTCCACGCCATGCGGCTCTGTCTGCTCGGCAAACCGATTTCCGCCACGGAAGCCTTCCAGATCGGGCTGGTCAGCCAGGTCGTGCCCGACGAAGAGGTGTTCGAGACGGCCATGAAGATGGCCAAGACCATCGCCGGCCTGCCGCCGCTTGCCACCCAGGCGGTGAAGGAATCGGTTCTTCAGGCGGAAAACGGCTCGTTGGAGTCTGGTCTCGCCTTGGAGCGCAAGGCGTTCCAGCTCCTGTTCGCCAGCAAGGACAAGAGCGAAGGCATGACCGCCTTCCTGGAAAAGCGGAAACCGAGCTTCACCGGCGAGTGATCGGCGGGCATCGCGCGGGTCGCTGTGGCCAACCGACGCAGCGACATTACGATTTGCATTCTGGCGCTGGATTCCTTCTAAATTAAATGTGCTAGTGGGGACCGGTCGGCATCCCATGCCGGCCGGCCTTCTCCCTCGGCACCAGGGTCACGCCTCAACACCAAGGTCGAGAACACCAAGGTTAAGACATCGGGGTCGAGACGTCGGGGGTCGGGGAAATTACGGATAGGGTTTGCCGCAACTGTCGCTGACGGTCGGCGTGCCTTAAAGACGAGATCTGGATTGGAACTCGTCTGAAGTGCGAGCGCGTAGGGTCCCCTCTTCCGCTCGACCGATCGAGGGTGTGATGGATTACGAAGGCTTCTTCCGGGACCAGCTCGAATCGCTGCGTGGCGAAGGCAACTACCGCGTCTTCGCAGACCTTGAGCGGCATCGCGGTCAGTTCCCGCGCGCGAAGCGGCATGTCAACGGAGAGACCTCGGAAGTCACCGTCTGGTGCTCCAACGACTATCTCGGCATGGGCCAGAACCCGGTCGTGCTCGCCGCCATGCACGAGGCGATCGACCGCTGCGGCGCCGGTGCCGGCGGCACCCGCAATATTTCCGGAACGAACCATTATCATGTCATGCTGGAGCAGGAGCTCGCCGATCTGCATGGCAAGGAGTCCGCGCTCCTGTTCACCTCCGGCTACGTGTCCAACTGGGCGACGCTGACGACGCTCGCCGCAAAGCTTCCCGGCTGTGTCGTCCTGTCGGACGAGATGAATCACGCCTCGATGATCGAGGGCATCCGCCACAGCCGCGCCGAACGCCAGATTTTCAAGCACAACAGCCCCGAGGATCTGGAGCGCCGGCTTGCGGCGATCGAGCCCGGCCGGCCGAAACTGGTTGCCTTCGAATCGGTCTATTCGATGGATGGCGATATCGCGCCGATCAAGGAACTGTGCGACGTCGCCGATTCCTACGGCGCCATGACCTATCTCGACGAGGTCCATGCGGTCGGCCTTTATGGCCCGCGCGGCGGCGGCATTGCCGAGCGCGAAGGCTTGATGGACCGGCTGACCGTGATCGAAGGCACCCTCGGCAAGGCCTTCGGTGTGGTGGGTGGCTACATCGCCGCGTCGACGGCGCTGTGCGACTTCATCCGCTCGTTCGCCTCCGGCTTCATCTTCACCACCGCGCTGCCGCCGCATGTGGCCGCGGGTGCCGCCGCCTCGATCCGGCATCTGAAAGAGAGCCAGCTTGAGCGCCAGCGCCATCAGATGAACGTCCGCAAGGTCCGCCAGCGGCTGGATGCCATCGGCATTCCTTACATGGCGAACCCGAGCCACATCGTGCCGGTGATGGTCTGCGACCCGGTCAAGTGCAAGTGGATCAGCGACATCCTCCTGGACACCTACGGGATCTACGTGCAGCCGATCAACTATCCGACGGTTCCCAAGGGCACCGAGCGGCTCAGGATCACCCCGTCTCCGCTGCACACCGACGCCGACATCGACCATCTGGTCGGCGCGCTGGAAAGTCTCTGGTCGCGTTGCGCGCTCGCTCGCGCGGTCGCATAGGCGCTTTTCCTCGGCGCGTTCCGCGCGGCCTTGGCGGCTTCCGAGCGCGGAACGCTATCCCCGCCCCTACCGGGATCGTCGGCGGCACCCACACTCGTCGTTACTCACGCTCCTCCTCACGCACACAATGCGCCTATTCGCATTGACCGGCGAGCGCGCGACCTCTATTCGCCGAAGACGACGATTGCAGGGATGGACGAGGGGAATGAGCACCGTGGCGCGGTATCTGACGAGTGCCTGTCTGGGGATCGCGATTGCGATTGCGGTCGGCCATGCCGGACAGGCCCAGGAATGCGACGTCGATGCGGTGGCGGGCGAGCTCCGCTCCGCCATCCGAACCACGCTCGACACCCTGTCGGAGCGGATGGCCAAGCAGGATCTGGTCGCCCGCCTCAAGACCCTCGAAACCGATCCGAAGGCCCGCTCGGAATTCATGTACGGCTTTCGCCGAAGCTTCCCGGCCTGTTCGGACGCCGAGGCGGAAAAGGCCCTCGACCTCGCCGTGGCCGCGATGAAAGACGATCTGGCCGACCAGCCGAACTGAGCGTTCCCAGGCCACATGGAAACCGGTTGGCCGTCCGGAAACGTGTCGAAACAAGAACCGAGACCCGCTCCGTGAATCGGAAGAAAAGCGGAACCGGTCTGAGCCGAGCGCGCTCAATTGCGCACCACGACGCACGCCGCGCCTGACGCACTGATGCGTGCGCAAAGCGTTTGCGCGGCTTGGCGGGACGGCGCACCGAGCTGAACCGCATGAATCTGCCGCCGTCCCATGCCGGGCACGCGCTTGGAAACGACCACGGGGCTGCGACTGCGCAGCTCTGCCGGCATGGTGCGCTGAACCCGCGCAAATTGGCGCATGGCGATCGACGGATTCGCATGCCCCGCGACCTGGGCGCCCCAAGGACTCCAGCCGCCACCGATCAGACGCCGCGGCGTCGCCCGCCCCTCCCCGAGCGCAACCACGAGCGCCTCGCAGTCCACCGGCCCGGTCACGAGGTCGGCCGGTCGCCGGGTCGGCATGACGGAGATCGTCCCCCCGTTGCCGCTCGGCGGGTCGCCGCCCGAAAGCAACGGTGGATCGGCCGGCTTGTCGGCGCCGAAATCCGGCTGGGCCCCAAGGAGGCCGATCGGCGGATGCGGATCGAGGTTGATCTCGACGGCTTCGATCGCCAGCTCGCGGGACCGGTGAAGCCGCCAGTCGTCGGCGGTTCGACCGGTGATGGCGAAGACGTAGTCGCGGGTCTCGTAGGGCAGGAAGCCGCCGTCCAGGAACCCCCGCACCCGGTCGGCACCGGCATTGTAGGCCATGGCGGCGAGCCCCCAGTGGCCGTCGAACCGATCCGCCAGCCAGCGCAGGAGCGAGGCCGACGCCGGCAACGCCTCGGCCGGGTCGAACGGATTGGAAAGCCCCCAGGCACGCGCCGTATAGGGCATGAACTGGGCGATCCCTTGTGCGCCCACGGGGCTGACGGCGTTCGGGTTGAAGCGGCTTTCCTTCCAGATCAGCCGCACGAAGAAGTCCAACGGCACGTCATGAGCGGCGGCAGCGTCGCTGAGCGATCGGCAAAGCGCCGCCCGCGCGTTCTCATCCGCGCTCTCCGTGCTTGGCGCCTGGCCGGACGGCCCCGACGTGAAGCCATCGTCGGCACGGACCAGCAGCGGCGCCTCGGCCGCGGAGACCGTCCCGGCAGCAAGGCCCACCAACAGGCAGAGGGTGAGGCGAAGCACGCGCATTCGCGGTCTCGCTCGGACTGGCGCTCTATTGCACGGCAACCGCCGCCCGATCCGCTTGCGGCGCGACGGCAGCGGCCAACAGATCGTCGCGGCCCTTAAGCGCGCGCGGCGGCGGCCCGCCATAAGCCCAGTCCAAAAGCTCCACCGTGTGCACGATCGGCCGCTCGGATCCGGTGGCGATCTGGGTGATGCAGCCGATATTGCCGGTCGCGATCAAGTCGGCGCCGGTCTTGTCGATGTTCTCGATCTTGCGGGTTTTCAACCGATCGGCGATCTCCGGCTGCAGGATATTGTAAACGCCGGCGGAGCCGCAGCAGAGATGGCCTTCCGGTATGTCGCGAACCTCAAATCCGGCTCCCGCAAGAAGCGTCTTCGGCTCACTCCGGATGCGCTGGCCATGCTGCATGGAGCAGGCGGAATGGTAGGCGACGCGCGCCGTCGACCCGCGTTCCGGCTGCCCGAGATCCGCGTCCGCCAGCACCTCGCTCACGTCTTTCGCGCGGGCCGACACCGTCGCCGCCTTTTCCGCATAGGCCGGATCGCCGGAGAGCATATGGCCATAGTCCTTGATGGTGGTGCCGCATCCGGATGCGGTGATCACGATCGCATCCAGACCGTCGCCTTCGATCTCACGCCACCAAGCATCGACATTGGCGCGGGCGGAGCGCTGGGCGTCGTCCTCCCAGCCCATGTGATGGACCAGCGCTCCACAGCACCCCTCGCCCTTCGCCTGCACCACGTCATAGCCCGCGCGGGAGAGAAGCCGGGTCGCGGCGGCGTTGATGTCCGGGGCAAGCACCGACTGGACACAGCCCGACAGGAGCGCCACCCGCCCCCGCCTCGGACCGGTAGCCGGCACGTGGTCCGGAACTTTGTGCTGAGCCGGCATGGTCGTCGGCGCCAAGTCGAGCATCGCGCCGATCCGCGCCGCCTTTCCGCGCCGAAACAAGCCCGCGAACGGTCGCCCCAGCACCGACAGCCGCATCGCCTGACGGAAGCGCGTCGGATAGGGCAGAATCGCCGCCAGAAGCCGGCGCAGCGCCCGATCGTCCCAGGAGCGTCGATAGGTCTTCTCGATGTGCGCCCGAGCGTGGTCGACGAGATGCATATAGTTCACGCTCGACGGACATGTCGTCATGCAGGAAAGGCACGACAGGCAGCGATCGACGTGCTTCACCACGTCCGCCGTCGCGGGCTGGTCCTCCTCCAGCATGGTCTTGATCAGGTAGATCCGGCCGCGCGGGCTGTCGAGCTCATCTCCAAGCAGCGCAAACGTCGGACACGTGGCGGTGCAAAAGCCACAGTGCACACACTTGCGGATGATGGTCTCCGAATGGGCCACCGCCGGATCTGTAAGTTGTTCGGGTGAGAATCGCGTCTGCATGAAACTCGCCTCACGCCATGGGGCGCGGCGTACGCCGCCTGACGTCCGCCGCTAGATCCTTTTCCGCGCAGATGGAGACATCCGAGCGACAAGACATGGCTCCAGATAGCCTACACCCACCAAGTCGACGGATTCGCGATCGCCTGACGCCGCCCGGTCGCCTGCAACCCCTTCACACAGCGCACGACGCCCCAGATCGCGACCGCGAAAAACAGGATGATACCGATACCGATCACGGACAGCACTCCGGCGATCAGAGCGTAGACCAGACCGATCCAGAACGTCCGGATCTGGTAGGTATAGTGGCTCACCGGCCATCCATCCGCCTTTCCCCGGCTGATATAGGCCATGATCAGCCCGACGATCGAGGTCACGCCCACAACCAGGCTGACAAGATAAAGAATGTAGATCAACTGGACGTTCGATCGACCCGGATCGAACAATCCGGGCTCGCTCTGGGGCTGGGTCACGGGATCGCTCACGAAGTGCCTCCTGCGTTGAAAAAGGGGAGCGTCGGAGAAGATTGCGTCGAGGCGGAGCTCACCGACCGGCCCCCATACGTCCGGGATTGAGGATGCCGGTGGGATCGAACTGCGCCTTGATGCGGCGGGTCAAGGCCTGAAGGCCGTCTGCTTCCGGCTGAAACACCAATACGTCCGAGCGCAGCGCGACAGGTGCCCGGATCAGCGTCGCATGTCCTCCACCGTTGGCTGCGATGGCCTGCCGGATCGTTGACGCCCCCGCATCGCCTTCGCTCGGATGCTCGATCCAGATCAGCCCGCCGCCCCAATCGTAGAAGGCGCGGATATCGCCGCCGCCAGCCACCGCCGACACGACGGCCGGCCCTTCGCTCGGCGTTACCGAAACCCGCCAGACCGCCTGCTCCGGTGTCGTCCAGAACGGGCGGACATCGCGAACCGCCCGCCAGATCGCCACCGAGGCATCGCCCTCGATCACCTCCACCGGCGCGACATCCTTCAAGAGAGCCGACAACGCCTCGATCCGCGCCTTCACCGATGGCGCGAAGCCCTCCACCCTCACCAGCGTCAGCGAGCCGTCCGCTCCGGCAAGGGGGGCAATCTGCTGTGCGAGCCCGGCAGGCAAGTGGGCCGCCCCGGAAACGTCCGCCGACGAGCCGAGCGCCGCGGCCAGCGCCCGGATCGCGCGCGCGTCATCCAAGCCGGGGAGCACGAGGGTCGCGCCGGTTTCGCTGCGCGACAGCACCTTCAGGCTGAGCGCGGTGAAGACGGCAAGCGTGCCCCAAGAGCCGGAAAGCCCGCGCCCGAGATCGTAGCCGGTGACATTTTTCACCACGCGGCCGCCGGATTTGAACGCCTCGCCGCGTCCCGAAACGGCCTCCACGCCCAGCACATGATCGCGGGCGGCCCCGGCTTTGATCCGGCGCGGGCCGGAGAGATTGGTGGCCACCAGACCGCCCAAGGTCCCGCCGCCCGCCGCCGCGCCCAGGAGCGGGCCATAGTCGATCGGCTCGAAGGCGAGCTCCTGGCCCGCGTCGGCAAGCGTGGCCTCGATTTCCGCAAGCGGAGTTCCCGCCAAGGCGGACAGCACCAGCTCTTCCGGTTCATAGAGCGTAATGCCCGACAGCCGCGACAGCTCGACGACATGGCGGGCCGTTACCGGCGGCCCGATCGCCCGCTTGGCGCCGGAGCCCACGATTTCCAGCGGTCTCTCCTCGCCCACCGCCCAGGCGACGACGGACCGCACCTCCTCGGCCGTTGCCGGCCGGGTAGGGTCCTCCTGCTGAAACGCCGGTCCGGCCATGCCAGCCTCTAAAACCGCGGAATGTCGGGATGGGGAAGCGCACCGCGATGAATGTGCATCCGTCCCAGCTCCGCGCAGCGATGCAACGTCGGAAACACCTTGCCGGGATTGAGCAGATGGCGCTCGTCGAAGGCGCATTTCACACGCTGCTGCTGCTTCATGTCATCCTCGGAGAACATCGCCGGCATCAAGTCGCGCTTTTCGACCCCCACTCCGTGCTCTCCGGTCAAGCACCCGCCGACTTCGACACATAACCGCAATATTTCGCCCCCGAACGTTTCCGCCCTCTCCAACTCGTCTGGCACGTTGGCATCGTAAAGAATAAGCGGATGAAGATTGCCGTCGCCAGCGTGAAAAACGTTCGCGACCCGGAGACCGAATTTTTCCGAAAGCTCGGTCATTCGGTGGAGCACCTGCGGAAGAGACTTGCGGGGAATTGTTCCATCCATACAATAGTAATCGGGGGACAGGCGACCGACGGCTGGAAAGGCTGCTTTTCGGCCGGCCCAGAATGTGGCTCTCTCCTCCTCCGAAGTCGACACTCGGATGTAGAAGGCCTCGTTCTGGCGGGCGTGACCTTCAACGTTCGAGAGCAGATGATCGACCTCTACGGCCGGACCGTCCAACTCTACGATCAAAAGCGCTTCCGCATCGCGCGGATAGCCAGCTTCGACGAAATCCTCCGCGGCAAGCATGGCCGGACGGTCCATCATCTCCATTCCGGCGGGGATGATGCCGGCGGCGATGATCTCGGCGACGCAGGCCCCGGCCGCCTCGCTGGAGGGAAAGCCGATCAGCATCGCCCGCGCGGTCTCCGGCGCTTTCAGGATGCGCACGGTGACCTCGGTCACGACCGCCAACAGCCCTTCCGAGCCGACCATCAGGCCGAGGAGATCGTAGCCGGCGGCATCCAGATGCTTGCCGCCGATCCGGATCACCTCGCCGGTGACCAGAACCATTTCCAGCCCGAGCACGTTGTTGGTGGTGAGTCCGTATTTGAGGCAGTGCACGCCGCCGGCATTTTCCGCGACGTTGCCGCCGATGGAACAGGCAATCTGAGAGGACGGATCGGGCGCATAGTAAAAGCCGGCATGCTCGGCTGCACGAGTGACGGCCAGGTTGGTCACGCCCGGTTGCACCTGTGCGGCCCGATTTGCGATGTCCATCTCAAGAATGCGGTTGAACTTCATCATCGACAGGAGCACTCCGTCGCCGAGCGGCAACGCGCCGCCGGAGAGCGACGTGCCCGCCCCGCGCGGCACCACCTTGATGTCGTTCTGATGGCAAAAGGCGAGCACCCGGCTCACCTGATCGACGGTTTCGGGAAGGACCACGGCGAGCGGCATCTGCCGATACGCCGTCAGGCCATCGGATTCGTAGGCGCGCATCTCCGTTTCGTTGGCGATCACACCCTCTCCGGGAACGATCGCCCGAAGACCGGCAACGATTTCGGCGCGGCGCGACAGCGCGTCCGGATCGATGTCCGGCATCACCAGACCCGTCACAGCGCTCACCTCCCTTGGTGTCGGCCCGGCCCCCGCTCGGGCTCTTGTGTTTTCCGTTCCCTCTTCGACGTCCGTCGACAGCCTATCGATAACATTCGATGAGTGACTTCACCGACATGGAAATTTTCGCCCGCGTCGTGAGCGCGGGCTCGATGTCCGCCGCGGGCCGCGAAATGGGTCTGTCACCGGCGGTCATCTCCAAACGCATCCGGCGTCTGGAGACCCGGCTCGGAACGCGCCTCCTGCAACGCACCACCCGCCAACTGGCTCTGACCGAGGCCGGCCAGGGCTTCTACGAGCGCGTGGTCGTGATTCTCGCCGCCATCGAAGAGGCGGAAGAATTCGTCACACAACGCTCCCGAACGACCCATGGCACCCTCAAGATCGCCGCCCCCACCTCGTTCGGGCGCCTCCACGTGGCGCCGCATCTGGGACGCTTCATCGAAACCCACGGCAATCTGCAGATCAACCTGGTGCTCTCCGACGAGTTCGTCGACGTCGTCGCCGAGGGCTTCGATCTTGCGATCCGGATTGCCGCGCTGACCGATTCCAGCCTGGTGGCCAAACGCCTCGCCCCGATCAACCGAGTGCTGTGCGCCGCTCCGTCCTACCTGAACCACCACGGCACGCCGACCTCGCTCGACGCGTTGCGGCGCCATGTCTGCCTGGCAGCGGCCCCGCAGATCCCCTGGTCGCTGGAAGGACCGGAGGGAACCGTGACCATCCGTCCGCAAGGACCGCTCGCCACCAATTCCAACGAGGTCGTGCGCGAAGCCGTTATCGCCGGTCTCGGCATCGCCCTGCGCTCCACCTGGGATGTCGGTCCGGAGCTCGCCGCCGGGAAGCTGAAGGTCGTCATGCCCGCCTACCGGGCGTCGGAGCGCGTCGCCGTCCACGCGATCTATCCCACCCGCAGCTTCCTGCCGGCGAAGGTGCGTGTATTCATCGATTTCCTTGCAAGCCTCTACGCACCGGTGCCCTACTGGGATGCCGGGCTGGAAACGGTTCTGGCGGCCGCCGGGAACCCGGAGTGATCGAGGCCGTCATTCCGGTTCACCCTCGCCGCGAATCGATCGCATGGCGGAGCGAGATATATCCAAATGCATACAATTTCGATCTACTCTTAACCTGCGTTGCCCCGAAGCGTTTCCGCAGGTATTAGTTTGGCCAACGCAGAAGTGAAGTGGGGACGTGCATGTCTGAGGGGACTATCGGCAACGTGCCGACAATCGACGACGAAGGCCACATGAGCCCGATGGACTATCAGGAGCACGAGCGGACCTACACCGGCTTCTTGAAGCTCCTGAAGTTCGCCATGACCGCGATCATCGTCATCCTCGCGCTGATGGCGCTCTTCCTGACCTGACGACGTCAAAGGCCGGGCCGACACGGCCCGTGCTGGAGAGAGGGTGCGGACGCTGAAGCCGTTTCCGATCGGGCAAACCCACTGGACCGATAGGAAATGGATTTAGAGTCAATAGGTTGAGGACTTCCCGTTCGTCCGGATGAGATCAATCCGCACGGGAAATGTTCGAAACGTGCGTCCGGCCATCGCACACGAGTTCCCGAGACGATCCGTCCAACGGAGCTGGCGATAGCGGCCGGCGCGTGGGCGACCTCGGAAGGCCTGTCGCGCGCGTCATCCGCGGCGCGGCACGGGTGAGACTTCGATTGGACAAGGCGGACGAAGGGAGCTGACGCATGCGCATTGGCGTTCCGTGCGAGGGGGAACACGAGCCGCGGGTGGCCGCGACACCGGACACGGTGAAGCGGTTCGTCGGCTTGGGGGCGACCGTGGTGGTGGCGAGCGGCGCCGGTGCGCGATCGCGCATTCCCGATGAGGACTATGCGGCCGCCGGTGCGGAAATCGCGCCGTCGACGGCCGATGCCGTGCGCGAGGCCGACCTCGTGCTCAAGGTGCAGCGCCCGACCGGCGACGAGATCGACCAGATCAAACACGGCGCCGCCGTGGTCGCGATCATGGACCCGTTCGGCAATGTCGGCGCGCTGGAGCACATGGCCGCGCGCGGCCTGGTCTCCTTCGCCATGGAGCTGATGCCGCGCATCACCCGCGCCCAGTCGATGGACGTCTTGTCGAGCCAGGCCAATCTCGGCGGCTATCAGGCGGTCATCGATGCCGCGGAGGTCTACGACCGCGCGCTCCCGATGATGATGACGGCCGCCGGCACCGTGCCCGCCGCCAAGGTGTTCGTGATGGGTGCCGGCGTCGCGGGTCTGCAGGCGATCGCGACCGCCCGCCGGCTCGGCGCGGTGGTGACGGCGACCGACGTGCGCCCGGCCGCCAAGGAGCAGGTCGCCTCGCTCGGCGCGAAATTCATCGCGGTCGAGGACGAGGAGTTCAAACAGGCCGAGACCGCCGGCGGCTACGCCAAGGAGATGAGCGAGGAGTACCGCAAGAAGCAGGCGGACCTCGTCGCCGACCACATCGCCAAGCAGGATATCGTGGTGACCACCGCGCTGATCCCGGGCCGGCCCGCGCCGCGCCTGATCTCGCGCGAGATGATCGACAGCATGCGGCCGGGCTCCATCATCGTCGACATGGCGGTGGAACGCGGCGGCAACGTGGAAGGCTCCGAACCCGACCAGATCGTCGAAGTCGGGCCGGCGCGCGTGATCGGCTATCGCAACATGCCGGGCCGCATCGCCGCCTCCGCGTCGCTGCTCTACGCCAAGAATCTGTTGACCTTCGTCGACGCGACCATGGTCGACAAGGACGCCAAGACGCTTGCGATCAACTGGGACGACGAACTCGTCAAGGCGACCGCGCTGACCCGTGACGGCTCGATCGTGCATCCGAACTTCGCGCCAGCACCGCAGGACCAAGGGGGGCAGGAATGAGCGACACCATGGCCAACGACGTCGTCGAACAGGCCCGCAACGCCGCCGAGATCGCCCGCCAGGCGGCTGACAAGGCGGAAGCTGCGGCCCGCGCGGCAGAAGCTCAGCTTTTCGCGCCCTCCGACGGCGTGGTCGACGGGCTGGCCGCCGCCGCGCACACCGCATCCGGCGGCGTGATCGATCCGTTCGTGTTTCGGCTCTCCATCTTCGTGCTGGCGATTTTCGTCGGCTACTACGTGGTGTGGTCGGTGACGCCGGCGCTTCATACGCCGCTGATGTCGGTCACCAACGCGATCTCCTCGGTGATCGTGGTCGGCGCGCTTCTGGCCGTCGGCATCGATCTCTCCGCCTCCGACGGGGCGATCTGGGCCCGCATCTTCGGTTTTCTCGCCCTGGTCATGGCCAGCGTGAACATCTTTGGCGGCTTCATGGTCACCAGCCGAATGCTGGCCATGTATAAGAAGAAGCAGAAGTGAGGGGGCCGGATCGATGAACGCAAACCTCGCAGCCATTCTCTATCTCGTCGCCGGCGTCCTGTTCATCCTGGCGTTGCGCGGCCTCTCCCATCCGGAAAGCTCGCGCCGGGGCAATCACTACGGCATGGTCGGCATGGCGATTGCCGTGCTCACCACGCTGGCGGTGTCGGCCCCGTCCGCATCGGGCTGGTTCTGGATCATCCTGGCGATTGCCATCGGCGGCGTGCTCGGTGGCGTGATCGCCAAGCGCATCGCCATGACCGCGATGCCGCAGCTTGTCGCCGCCTTCCACTCGCTGGTCGGTCTCGCCGCGGTGTTCGTGGCCGCCGGCGCGCTCTATGCGCCGGAGGCCTTCGGTATCGGCCATCCCGGCGCGATCCACGGTGCCAGCCTGGTAGAAATGTCGATCGGCGTGGCGATCGGCGCCATCACCTTCACCGGCTCCGTGATCGCCTTCCTGAAGCTCGACGGCCGCATGTCCGGCAAGCCGATCATCCTGCCGGCCCGCCATCTGGTGAATGCCGCGCTGGCGATCGCGCTGATCGTGCTGGTGATCCTGTTCGTCACCACCGAGATCCACGCCCTGTTCTGGCTGATCACCATTCTGGCGCTGGTGCTGGGCGGGCTGATCATCGTGCCGATCGGCGGCGCGGACATGCCGGTCGTGGTGTCGATGCTGAACTCCTACTCCGGCTGGGCCGCCGCCGGCATCGGCTTCACGCTCGGCAACACCGCGCTGATTATCACCGGCGCGTTGGTCGGCTCGTCGGGCGCGATCCTGTCCTACATCATGTGCAAGGGCATGAACCGCTCCTTCATCTCGGTGATCCTGGGCGGTTTCGGTGGCGAAAGCGCGGGCCCGGCCGACGATCTCGGCGACCGCACGGTGAAGCAGGGTTCGGCGGAAGACGCGGCCTTCATCATGAAGAACGCGGGCAAGGTCATCATCGTGCCGGGCTACGGCATGGCGGTGGCCCAGGCCCAGCATGCGCTGCGGGAGATGTCGGACGAGCTGAAGGAGGCCGGCGTGGAGGTGAAGTACGCGATCCATCCGGTCGCCGGCCGCATGCCCGGCCACATGAACGTGCTGCTCGCCGAAGCCCAGGTGCCGTACGACGAGGTCTTCGAGCTGGAGGACATCAACTCGGAGTTCCAGCAGGCCGACGTCGCCTTCGTCATCGGCGCCAACGACGTCACCAACCCGGCCGCGCGCGACGATCCCTCCTCGCCGATCTACGGCATGCCGATCCTGGACGTGGACAAGGCCGGCACCTGCCTGTTCGTCAAGCGCTCGCTCGGCTCCGGCTACGCCGGCATCGACAACTCCTTGTTCTACAAGGACAACACAATGATGCTGTTCGGCGACGCCAAGAAGATGGTCGAGGAGATCGTCAAGGGGCTCTGAGCAAATCCAGGAAAAGTGGAAACCGGTTTTCCGTCCGGATTTGCGTCTAAAGACTCTTTTCGCTCACGCCAGCACGCGTTACTCGCGGCTCGCGTGGGCGGCCTGACCGGCTGGCGTGCAGTCGCGCGCTGGCCTCACGGACTGGAAGCCCCCATAACGCCCCGGACGATCCTCGTCCGGGGCTTTTTCTTTGGTCGAGCCCCGCCTTCCCCATCGAAGAAAATACCGACTGGCCGCGCCTACTCGCGGACCCGCTCAAAGACGAACTGGCCGGCATCCAGGCGCGGGCCATCGCGTTCGACGACGAAATTGCCGGACCGCTCCGACGTCAAAATGACCCGACCTCCCGGAAGTTCCTCGTAGGTCCCGGCCTGCACCAGCCCGGTGGACAGAGACACCAGCACGCGGCTGTCGTCGATGAACTCCAGTTTCTCGATCAGCGTATTGCCAGACGCCAGTCGGTAGGTGCGACCGACGAGTGGGCCGGCCTCGGCGGCCGCGAGCGCGCTTTCGATCTCCGCCAGGCGTGCCTCGACGGCGTCGATATATTGTTGGGCATAGGGAGCGAGCGGTTCCGGCCAGTCCCGGACCCGGTAGCGCTCGCGCGCCAACCCGGGCAAGGTCTTTTCGTCTACCGGAGCGGTTTGCAGCGCTGGTAGATAATAGGTCTGGAGCACCGCTTCCGCGCGCTCTTCAAGGAGCGGGATCGTCGCCGCCTTGAAGTCTTTCAGCTCCGCCTCCATCCCATGGTCGGCAAGGAGGCTCGTCTGGCGATCATAGTCCAACAGCGACCGGTTGAGACCCTTCGGTCCTTCCGGCGCCGTCTTGATCCGCTCGATCCGTTCCGCCGAGGCGCCGCGGATCACGTCGGGATAGAGCGCCTGGATCCGCTGGCGAACCTCCGCCTGCTCTTCGCGGGAGAGCGAGCGAAAGGCATGGCTGGAATGAAGGTCCATCAGCATCATCAATCCGCCGGTGCCCGGCTGGACCGCTTCGAGCCATTGGTCCACCTCGGAGGCTGCCGCCGTAGCCATGCCCTCCTTCTGTTCGGCGATCGCAGCCTCGATCTGTTCGCGCCGCGTTGGGTCCAGAAGGTCGAGCAACGGCGCTTTGGCAAGCTCGTCGAGCTTGCGCATCGTGGCCGGATCCGGCCTGGCCGAAGGCCCCGTCTTCAAGGTTTCGATCTCGGCCAGCAAGATTGCGGCAAGCTCCGCCCGGCGGACGTCGAGCTGGCGAGCCACTTCCGGAGCGAAGCGCTCCTCCAGGGCGTCCGGCGGCAGGTGCCCCCAGGAATTAAGGATGTTCAACTCGACCAACCCGCCCGCACGCAGGGGCGGCGGCAGATCGCGAAGCATCCCGCGCAGCTTGGTGAAGGTCTCCGCAGTGTGCTCTTGCGACAGCGTCTCGAGAAACACGAGGATCGGCAGGCTGAAGGGCTGCGCGGCGATGGTCTCGAGCGCGCCGGGAACCCGCTTCAGCGCCGCCGCGCTGGCGCCCAGATAGTCTTGACCCTGCTTTGCCCACTCGCGCGCTGCGGCAAGCGCCGCAGCCTGATCGGCGTCTTCGGCTGCATGGGCACAGCGCCGCAGCGCATTTTCGAGCTGGCGCATCTCCTGCTTGGTCCAGCTCTCGCCCGTTGACCCGAACAGGGTCGCTGCCTCCGACGTGCGAAAGGCACCGGGCAAAATGACCCGCCGGGGCCTGGACGATTGCCCCCCGATCGCAATGTCGAGATCGCTTTTCGGTCCCTCTTCCGCCCATTCCGCCAGCGGACCACACTCCGGGATCGAGATATCGGCTTCCGCCACCCCGGGCGCCATTGCCAAGGCTCCTGAGACCAAGACCCCGGCTGCACGGGAAAGATAGCGGCGCGGCAAACCTGCCTCGCCAGAAAAAAGGATCGATCGATTGCTCACTGGCCTCGCCCCCGCGCTCAGTCTCTCCGCGCGATATCGTAGAAGACGAGGCCGGTAGGTAAACAGGGGAATTTCACCCTAATGGCTGCCTTACCGCGCCTCTGCGCCGAGCTTTCGCATCGTGTCGAGCCACTGCGTGCGCCGGGCATCGTCGACAGTCTCCACGCCGCCGAACAGCGTTTCGCGGATCGGCTTGACGCCAACCACGCCGAGAACGCTGCGTTCGAACGCTCGCACGCCGTGTCCGAAATACCACCAGCGAAACACGGCCGCCGGCATGCCCATGGTCGCGACGATCCGGGCGGATTTGCCCGCAAGACGCCCCTTCGGCCAGCCGCGCCCGTTGGTATCCTCAAACATGTCGCTCCGATGCAGCACCTGCTCAAAGAAGCCCTTGGTGAGCGCCGGCAAGGTCCCCAGCCAGAGCGGAAAGACCACCACCAGATGGTCGGCAGCCAGAAGCGCCTCTTTCGCTGGCACCAATACCTCCGGGACCGGGTCGTTGTCGAAGGCGGCCGGGCAGCGCAGGATCGGAAAATCCAGCTTCGCGACATCGATGACGGCGACCTCATGGCCCGCGCCGCGCGCGCCTTCGCAATAGGCGTCGGCCAGCACCTGACAGAGGTGGTCCGGATTGGGATCGGGATGGCCCTGGACGAGGGCAATGGAGCGGGGCGCACGCTCGGACATGGGCGGTTCCTTTCACAGACGGCGGGACACTCCTGTCAGGCTCCGAAGGCCCGGTCTTTGAGACGGATCAGCCGACGGGCGGAAAATCTTTCCTGCTCCTGTCCGGTAATTTCCCAAGCTTCCGAGAGCGGTCGCGCTTTTTTTGACAAGTCCCGGCCGGAAAATCGGTTCCCGCTTTTCTGAGGAGCTGTCGAAGCAAGCCCGACCGCCCGTCGGCATGAGCTCAACGCACCGTCCCACCGCCACTTGTTGCGTGCTCGATGTCGCCGGGCGACGGGCCGTCTGTCGCATTCACGGGATCGCGGTCGCCCTAGCCCCGCCATAGTGGCAGCCGGACAGTGGTTCGGCTCCGGCATCGCCCCCGACCAGACTGCCAAGCTCAAAGCGCCGAGCGAAAAAGTGGGTACCGGTTTTTCGCGATAACGGCGCGCCACCGAAATACGAGCATCGGGCGACGTGGACAAACCGCCAGATGCTCCAGATCGAACGGAATGCGGGGAACGACCCACGGCGACGGGCCGGACCGGGTCACATTTGGAGTCGGTTGCCATGAAAAGCCATGCGCGCGCAGTCGTGATCGGCGGAGGGGTGGTCGGTGTCTCGACCCTCTATCACCTCGCCAAAAAGGGATGGGACGATGTCGCGCTGATCGAGCGCAAGGAGCTGACCTCCGGCTCGACCTGGCACGCCGCAGGCCTGCTTCCGCTGTTCAACGTCTCCTACTCGGTCGGCCAGATCCACAAATACTCCGTCAAGTTTTACGAGGAGCTGGAGGCGGAAACCGGCCAGGACGTCGGCCTTCGTAAGGTCTCCAATATCCGCATCGCCCGCACCCGCGATCGCTGGGACGAGTTCATGTATTATGCCGGCATCGCGGAGACGATCGGCGTCGACGTGAAGATCCTGACGCCGGATGAGATCAAGGAGATCTGGCCGCTGTGCGAGACCGACGGTCTTCTGGGCGGGATCCAGCACCCCGACGACGGCTACGTTCAGCCGGCCGATCTCACCCAGGCCCTCGCCAAGGGCGCCCGTGCGCGGGGTGCGGAGATCAACCGCTACACCACCGTTCTCGGCATCGAGCAGACCCGTTCCGGCGAATGGCTGGTGAAGACCGACAAGGGCGACATCACCTGCGAGCACGTGATCTCGGCCACCGGCAACTTCGCCCGCAAGACCGGTGCCATGGTCGGCCTCGACCTGCCCGTGATCCCGGTGGAGCATCAGTATATCGTTACCGAGGCGCATCCCGCCATCAAGGAGCGCAAGGCCCAGGGGCTGCCGGAGATGGGCGTGCTGCGCGAGGCCGATTCCTCATGGTATATGCGCGAGGAGGCCGGCGGCCTGCTGCTTGGCCCCTATGAGGTCGGCGCGCCGTGCTGCTACGTCGACTCCCCCTCGGACCAGTCGGAATACGAGCTCTTCCAGGAGGATCTCGACCGGCTGATGCCCTATATCGAAACCGCCATCGCCCGCGTCCCGGCGTTCGGCGAAGTCGGCATCAAGAAGGTCTATAACGGCGCCATCGCCTATACCCCGGACGGCTCGCCGATCGTCGGCCCGGCCTGGGACTTGAAGAATTTTTGGCTCAACGAGGGCCATTCCTTCGGCGTGACGGCGGCCGGCGGCGCCGGCTGGCAGCTTGCGGAATGGATCGTGGAAGGCGAGCCGACCATCGACATGATGGGCGTCGACCCGCGCCGGTTCGGCCCCTATGCCACTCGCGGCTATCTGCGCGAGAAGAACGAGGAGGCCTACGCCAACGTCTTCACCGTCCACTATCCGGACGAGGAGCGTTTGGCCGGCCGGCCGCTCAAGCGCGCGCCCTGCTATGACCGCATGAAGGAGCTCGGCGCCGTTTTCGGCTCCGTCTACGGCTGGGAGCGGCCGAACTGGTTCGCCCCGGAAGGCTTCGGCATCGACGCCGACAAGCTCGACAAGCCGGACGTGCTCTTGAACCACAACCATCCCGCCCCCGCCGCCGACGGCAAGGTGAAAGAGGTCTGGTCGTTCCGTCGGTCGAACTATTTCGAGCAAGTGGGCGCCGAGGCTCGCCACGTTCACCAGCAGGCCGGCCTGCTCGACATGTCGGCCTTTTCCAAGTTCGAGGTCTGGGGTCCGGGGGCGGAAGCTTGGCTCGATTCCCTCGTCGCCAATCGCATCCCGAAGATTGGCCGGATCGGACTTGCCCATCTTTTGACCCCGTCGGGCGGCGTGCGCTCGGAGTTCACGATCTATCGGGAGGGGCCGCAGCGCTTCTATCTGGTCTCCGCCGGCGCGTTCGAGCGGCACGACTTCGATACCTTGCAGAAGCTTCTGCCGGCCGACGGCTCGGTGATGCTGCAGAAGGTGACAACCCAGTATGGCGTGCTGGTGCTGGCCGGTCCGGAGGCACGCAACGTCTTGCAGACGCTAACCGATACGGACCTGTCGACGCCCGCCTTTCCCTGGCTCAGCGGCAAGACCATCAATGTCGGCCATGCCACGGCCAAGGCGCTGCGCGTGAACTTCGTCGGCGAGCTCGGCTGGGAGCTGCATCATCCGATCGAAATGCAGACCACCATTTTCGATCTGCTGATGGAGGCCGGAAAGCCCTATGGGCTGAAGCCGTTCGGCATCCGCGCCATGGACGCGATGCGTATCGAGAAGTCCTACCGGCTGATCCCGCGTGAGCTGTCGGTGGAATATGCCGCGCTGGAATCCGGTCTCGACCGGTTCGTGTACCTGAACAAGGCCGGCTTCATCGGCCGCGACGCACTGGTCAAGCGCCAGCAGCAGGGCTTCGACTGGGCGTTCGCGACCTTGAACGTGCATGAGATTTCGGAGGCGGACGCGCGCGGCAATGAGCCGATCTATGTCGACGGCAAGCTGGTCGGGCGTGCGACGTCCGGCGGCTTCGGCTGGCGGACCGACCAGAGCTTCGCGCTCGGCATGGTCCGTCCGGAACTCGCCGAGGTCGGGACCGAGCTGGAGATCTCCATCCTCGGCAAGCGCCACATGGCGACGGTGGTGGCCGAATCCCCGTTCGATCCGGACAATGCCCGGCTTCGGGCCTAATTCCCGACGTAAACGAAACGGCCCTTTCGGCTGACCATCATTTGAGCAGCGGCGCCCGCATCTTCGGATCGGGCGCCGTTTCGGTTTGAGGTCCGTGTCCGTCAAACGGGCTCTCGCCGCTCAAAGTTGTGACACGGCGTGCCCGTCCTTTCGTCTCGCCGCCGCCGCCTTCCCGCCCTAACCTAGTCAATGGGATCGGTGTCGCGGGCAGAGGGGCCTTTGTCTTACGCGTTTCCGGACGGTGAACCGGTTCCCACTTCGCCTGGAAACGCTCGAACGAAGGAGACCGAGCGGTGCGGTGGTGGATCCTGCGGGCCGTGGTGGCCCTAGCAACCGGGTACCCGCTCTCGGCGGCGGCCCAAGTGGACGACGTCGTCGATATCGAGTTGGTGCTGGCTGTCGACGTGTCCTGGTCGATGGACCATGACGAGCAGATTCTCCAGCGCCAGGGCTACATGGCGGCCTTCCTCGACCCGGAAGTGACGGCCGCCATCCAGAGCGGCGACTGGGGTCGGATCGCGGTCACCTATGTGGAATGGGCCGGCGCCGGGCTACAGCACGTGCGCGTGCCATGGACCGTGGTCGATGGCGAGGACAGCGCGCAAGCGTTTGCCCACCAGTTGGCCGACGCCCCGATCGGCCGGCTGAGACGCACCTCCATATCCGGGGCGCTCGCCTTTTCCGGCACGCTCTTCGACGACAACGGCTACGAGGGCTTCCGCCGGGTGATCGACATCTCCGGCGACGGACCCAACAATATGGGCGGTCCGGTGACCGCCGAGCGCGACAAGCTGATCGAGGCCGGCGTCACCGTGAATGGCCTGCCGATCATGATCCGCCGTTCCGCCTACGACCCGTTCTTCCAGGTCGACAATCTCGACGTCTACTACGAGGACTGCGTGATCGGCGGCTTCGGGGCCTTCATGGTGGTGGTCAAGGATGCCGACGAGTTCGCCGAAGCCATCCGGCGCAAGCTGATCCTAGAGATCGCGGGAGCCCAGCCCCGCGTGGTGCCCGCCCAGGATCTGCGACCAAACGCGCCGAAGATCGATTGTCTGATCGGCGAGAAGCTCTGGCAGCGCTGGCGCGGCGGCCCCTGACCGGCCGAAGAACGCGCACGGGATTTCCCCGCACGCCATTCCTGCCTATATGGAGGGAGTGTTGCAGGGAAATGGAATGGCCGAAGACATCCAGGATATCGACACCATCATCGAGGCGTTCGAGCTCATCGACGACTGGGAAGAGCGCTATCGCTACGTGATCGAGCTTGGCAAGGCGCTGCCGCCCTTTCCGGAGGAGGCGCGCACCGAGGCCAACAAGGTGCGCGGCTGCGTGTCCCAGGTCTGGCTGGAAACCACCTTCGCCTCGGAGCCGGATGGACCGCACCTTCACCTGAAGGGCGACAGCGACGCGCTGATCGTGCGCGGTCTGGTGGCGATCCTGCTGGCGCTCTATTCCGGCCAGAGCGCCCGCGGCATCCTGGAGACCGATGCGGAGGCGACGCTCGCCACGCTGGGGCTGCGCGAGCATTTGACCCCGCAGCGCTCCAACGGGCTGACGGCGATGGTCGCCCGCATCCGCCGCGACGCGGAAGCCGCCCTCGCCGCCGCCTGAGGCGGCCCAATTCTCCCTTTCCCGGATTTGCAAAGCCAGCGCGCGACCGCGCGCCAGCGTTAAGGCCGCGCCCGCGCAGCCGCGAGCTGGCGCGAGCGACAAATCTATTTCTACGCCTTCGGGCGATAATCCGGCGCGCCCCAATGGCGCGGACCGGCGGAACGATCGGCGCCCCGCGCCTCGGCGGTATAGCCGTAGTGGCCGGCGAGCCGACCGAGCGCGATCAATAGCACCACCTTGCCGGAGCGGGCCGGCCAGCCACGTTCACGCTCAACCGTTTCCAGCCCCTTCAAGAAACAGCATACGTCGATCAACACCCCGGAGAGCTCCGGCCCGACGGTCATCAGCGCCCGGTTGACCCGCTCGCGGGCGGCCATCGCCGTATCGGTGAGATCCTGCACCCCGCCCGCAGCACCGCTTCGCCCACCCGACGGCATGCCGAGCGACAAATCCACCGACATGCGCGGCATCATCTGTCCGCGCGTGAAATCCGCCCGCAGCCGTTCGCCGGCTCTGAACTGCGCCTCGTCCAGGATCGGAGCGCCCGATCGGTCCTTGCGCCGCGCCAGCCACGCAAGTGGGCTCTCGGCGTCGTTGAAGGCAGGCCCCACGGTCGGCATGCGGGATTTCAGCTTGGCCTTGCGCGCCGCCATCAGTGCGTCCTCCCCGGGACCGCGCGCCGCCGGCAGCATTCCAGCGTCAACTTCCACGCCACGACAACCGCCTCGATAGCATCCAGTAGCCGATCGAGATCGCCGTCATCGCGGCGATCCTCCACCACCCGACAGGCATGCGCCGCCGTCGTGCGATCGCGCTCGAACAGGCCGCCGGTCTCCGTCAGCGACAGCCCCAGATCGACATGGGCGATATACATCGCGACCTGTCGGGCGAACGCCACTTCCGCCCGCCGCCGCGTTGGGGCGGCAAGCTCGTCGATCGGAAGCGCAAACGCGGCCGCAACGGTCGATTCAATCATCCGCCGGGCCGCGGCCCGATCCGAAACGCTCCATGCCCTCGCCCGCTCCCGCATTTCGATGGCCCTTCCAGACCCACGCCACATGACCACTTACCTCCATCCGACCACATCGAGACGCATCAGAATAGGATTTTATGCCTATATCCAGTGATACGACTCCCCGTGTCGGCGGGGATAAGTTTCCCTCTGACGTGATCTAAAAAATCTGGATCAGCGGCCGCCGCAATTGATCCGCTTTCGACCCTGCATCGCTGAGGCCGGACCGCCGGGCGAGAACATCGGCGCCGGCTTTCCGCAAGGTCCGGCGCGCAAAGGAAAGGACCGAGCGCTCGGGCGATACAGCGCCTTCGCCCTAAAACGCTCTTTGCGGCCGGCCTCATCCCCGCCCGCGCCCAGGGCGCGACACTGTCTGCTCCTGACATGATCATCAAAGGAGAGCGGGATGGCCGATTTCCCGGGAGAGAACCGAGGACCGACGCTTGTTTCCCTCAACGATTTCAGCGCGCAGCAATCCAGCGAGATGCGGCGATTGCGCCACCTTATCCCCGCAACCGATGCGGAGATCGCCGATCGCTCCGTGGAAGGGCAACAGCGGCTCCTCACCCGCCTGCGCCGCGCGATCCGGGCAGAGCGCCAACGCGGCATTGCAGGGCACTGGTCCTACGACCTCAACCGGCATATCGCGCTGAAACAAGCCGTGGACCTGCTTCAGCAACGCCATGGATTGCAGCTACGACCAGATCCCGACCTGTCCAGCCGGAAAACGATAGCCAAAGAAAAAACGCCCGCGGCGTGCCACGGGCGTTTTGACGACGACTTGGTATTGAGCAATTGGCGATCAGATGTCTCCACCTGATCGAAAAAGGCTCTAGGCCCGTTCCGTTTTTCTCGGAATCACGGACCGAGAAAGCGATTAGGACTTGCCGCGCCCACGCGTGGCCTTGGTCGGCGCCGCGCTGGTGCGCTGCTGGCCGAGGCCCATACGCTTGGCAAGCTCGGAGCGCGCAGCGGCATAGTTCGGCGCAACCATCGGGTAGTCAGCCGCCAGACCCCACTTCTCGCGATACTCTTCCGGCGAGAGGTTGTAGTGCGTGCGCAGGTGCCGCTTCAGCGACTTGAACTTCTTTCCGTCCTCAAGACAGATGATGTAGTCCGGCGTGACGGACTTCTTGATCGGCACAGCCGGCTTCAGCGGCTCCGGCTCAGGCTCCGCCGCCTCGCCGCTCGTCTTCAGCAGGGCACCGTAAACTTCGTTGATCAGCCCCGGAAGATCCTGGGCAGCCACCGTATTGTTGCTGACATAGGCGGAAACAATGTCAGCCGTCAGGTCGATAAAGTTCGCGTCCTGCGTGATTTCGCTCATAACATTCTCGCTTTTATAGCTGTTGCCTATCGGCGCCGGGATAAGACAGTCGTCGTCAGCACTCGCGCCCTAGCGGAGGCGGCCGTGTCTTTCTCGGCACTGCTCCAGCAAAGTGAATCGATCCGTTGCTTTGCTATGCGAGTGTATAAGTGCGAATTTTCAAAAGACAAGTGCCCCAGACCCGATCCGGCGAAAAAAAACGTGCGCCCACGAAAGTTAAGGGGGGCAAATCCGGGCAAAACACGAAGGCTTGTTCCATTCTGACCGTAAATTCCGCAGAACAGGCCGGGGGCATCAAAGGCCGAAACTGGCAATTTCGCCCGGATTCAGCCACTTTTCGCCAACCGGGAGCCCGGCTCAAGAGAGCACAAGGGCGCGTGACAAGGAAACCGATCCGCGCATACTTACCCCGAAATCCCATCGCGCGCCGTAATGGATGACTGGGTGATCAAGCAACGAAAAAGTCGAGTGTCCAACCGCATCCACGCGGAAGCTGCGGGCCGCTCGCGCAGCATTATTGCGAAAAGATCGCTACGGATACCCTGGAGATCCGTCAGCACTGCCAATAGCCAACCGAGATTAGGTTTGCCGAACGCCAACCTGGAATGGATCTACTAGAAGCTGTTCTGAACTTGAAACAGGGCCCGGGCGGCGCCGTTTGCGTGCGCTCCGGCAGGAGCCGATCGACGCGCTGATCTGGATGGATGGTGCAGTTCGAAGGCGAACCGGTGCCCACTTCGCCTGGAAATGCTCATGGCAGCGTCCCCGCAGCCGCGAGCAAAGCAAACTGGCGCGAGCGATAAGATCCTTACGCGCATTTCCGGACGGCGAACCGGTGCCCACTTCGCCTGGAAATGCTCATGGCAGCGCCCCCCGCAGACGCGAGCAAAGCAAACTGGCGCGAGCGATGAGATTCTTACGCGCATTTCCGGACGGCGAACCGGTGCCCACTTCGCCTGGAAATGCTTTAGGTCCGGTCGGGCTTCTGACCGGTCTGAACGGGGGTGTCGGCCTTGAGGACACCGCTCGGCTGAACGATGGTGTCGGCAAGTGCATCCTGGTACGTCGCCTTGCAGGGGCGATAGCCAACCAGATAGGCCGCTCGCGCCAAGAGATGGGCCGACAACGGAGCCGTCAGCAAGAAGAACACGACGCCCGCGATCGCGCGGGTCACGACATCCAGCTCTTGAGAATCGACGGCCAGCGCAAGAAGCAGCACCCCCGAACCCAGCGTCCCGGCCTTACTTGCCGCATGCATGCGCATATAGACGTCGTCGAGACGCAGCAGACCGATCGCGGCAACCAGCGCGAAGAACGCGCCGATCAGCAGCATCAGCCCAACAATGATGTCGATGGCTTCGGCAAGGGTCATTGGTCCCTCCCCTCATCGAGGGCGGATGGGATGTCTTCGGTCGAGCCGCGCGTCAGCACGAAGCGGGCGAAGGCGACCGTCGACAGAAAACCGATCAGCCCGAGCGCGATCGCAATATCGACATAGAGGTAGAAACCGCTGTGCACGCCGAACGTGGCGATGAAGCCGATCGCGACGGCAATCAGCATATCGAGCGCAAGGATACGGTCCGGCAGCGTCGGTCCGGTCACGATCCGGTAGACGATCACGATGAACGAGATCGACAGGAGCAGAAAGGCGATGTCGACACAAATGCCGAGAAACTGGCTGACCGGGATCATCGGAAAGTCTCCATGATCTTGCGTTCAAAACCGTTCTTGATGTCCTCGATCACCCCGTCGGGATCCGGCGCATCGATGCAATGGATGAACAGCGTTTCGCGATCCTCCGACACGTCGAGCGAAAGGGTTCCCGGCGTCAGCGTTATCAGGTTAGCCAGAAGCGTGATCTCGAAGTCGCGATCGACCTGCAGCGGATAGGCGACAATCGCCGGCTTGAGCGGGCGGTGCGGCGAAAGCACGATGATCGCCACCCGGATCGACGACATCACCAGCTCCCAGAAGAAGAGCCCGGCCAGTCCCGCCGCGCGCCACATCCGGGTCACCGCCCCGGCGGTACCGAGCTGCTCGCGGATCAGCCAGAGCGCCATTGAGGCGAGCACAAAGCCGAACAGGAGGTTCAGAAGCGCGAAGCTGCCGGTGATCGCCCCCCAGGCAAGCGCCAGCAGGACATTGGCCAGAAGCACGGTCATGGCTGCTCCCCCTGCCCCAGCACGACGCCGACATAGCCGGCGGGATCCAACAGCGCGTCGGCGCTCTTCATCGTCGCGCTCATCAACCCTTCCGGCACCACGCCAAGCGCGATCACGATCACCGTCAAAATCGCGATCGGACCGAGCCAGTTGACCCGGCTGGCGGTCGGCAAGCCGGCGACCCGGATCGGCGCCTCGGTGCCGAGATCGCGCCAAAACGCCAGAAGCCAGACCCGCGCCATGGCGATGGTGGTCAACAGGCCGGTGAACAGGATCGTCGCCGCCGCCCATTCCGACCCGGACGCCACGCTCGCGCGCACCAGCATGACCTTCGGCCAGAAGCCGGAGAAGGGCGGCAGGCCGGACACCGCAAAGGCCAGGATCAGGAAGATCGCGGCAAAGGTCGGATCGGTACGATAGAGCCCGCTCGTTGTGTGGAGAGAGCAGGATCCGGCCAGCCGCTCCATGCCACCGACGGCGAGATAAAGCGCCGTCATCACCAGGATCGAATGGATCGCGTAGTAGACCGCGCCGGCGAGTGCTTCTTCCGTGCCCACCGCGACGCCGACGAGCATGGTCCCGATGCCCGTGATCACCACAAAGCCCAGAAGCCGGCGGACATCGCCCTGGGCCAACGCGCCGAACGCCCCGACCAGCATGGTCAGGATCGCCACCCACAAAAAGACGTGGTCCAGCCCCATCCGGCTTTCCGGCAGGAGCATCACCAGCACCCTCAGGAGGGCATAGACGCCGACCTTGGTCAGCAGGCCGGCGAACACCGCCGACACCACGATCCGCGGCGTGTGATAGGAGGCCGGTAGCCAGAAATTCAGCGGAAATGCCGCCGCCTTCATGGCGAACGCCACGAAAAAGAGCGTGGCAACCGCCGCGATCGGCGCGGTATCGGCAAGTTCGGGCACGGAGCGGGCGATATCGGCCATATTGAGCGTGCCGACCAGACCGTAAAGCAGGCCGACCGCGATCAGGAAGAAGGTGGTCGCAACCAGGTTGAGGACGCCATACTTCACGGCGCCGTCGAGCTGCGCCCGCTCGCCACCCAGGATCATGAGCCCGAACGAGGCGATCAGAAGCACTTCGAACCAGACATAGAGGTTGAAGATATCGCCGGTCAGGAAGGCACCGGACACACCAGAAATCAGCAGGAGATAGAAGGTGTAGAAACCAAATCGGCGGCGCCCGACATCGATGTCGGCTCCGGCATAGATGGCGCCGACGAGACCGACCACGGAGGTCGTCAGCGACAACAACGCACCCAGCACATCGACGGTGAACAGGATGCCGAACGGGGGCAGCCAGTTGCCCATCGCCATCACCACGGGTCCGTGGTTCAGGACCACGCCCAGCAGGCCCACGTTGATCAAGACCAGCAGGCCGAGAACGATGATGGTCAGGCGGCTTGCATAGTCGTTGCGCGACCGCAGCATCAGGCAGAGCGCGCCGCCGGCGAGCGGCAGCGCCACCGGCGCGATCGCGAGCCAGTCGACGGCCGCGAGCGGTTCGATGATCATCGCCTGAGCGCGATCGACGATGGGACCCGGTCCAGCCACGTCAGTACTCCATCGGCGGAAGCCGCCGCTCGGCCGGCTCCGCGTCGCGCATTTCGTCGACGTCGTCGGTGCCGAGCTCCTGGAAGGCCCGGTAGCTCAGAACCAAAAGAAAGGCGAACAGGGAAAACGAGATCACGATCGCCGTCAGGATCAGTGCCTGCGGCAGCGGGTTCGCGACCGTGTCGTCGACCGTCTGCAGACCAAGCGGGATCACCGGCGGCGCGGCGATCGTCAGGCGCCCGGAGGTGAAAATCAGAAGGTTCACCGCGTTGCCGAGCAACACCACGCCGATCAGGATGCGCACGGTCCGCCGCGACAGCATCATGTAGATCGCTGAGACGAAGAACAGTCCGACCAGGAGCGCGAGAATTCCCTCCATTACTCCTGCTCCGGCTCCTCAAGGGTGAGCGCGATCGTGGTGATGGCCCCCACCACAGTGAAATAGACCCCGGTGTCGAACAGCATCACCGAGGACAGCGGGATCTCCACGCCGAACAGGTGCAGCGTCACCCAGAGGCCGCTCAGGAAGCCCTTGCCGACAAAGAAGGAGAGAAAGCCGGAAAACGCGGCGAGGAACACGCCGAACCCGGCGAGCGCGATCGGATGGACCAACAGCGCGCGACGCACCGGCGCGACGCCCCAGGCGATGCCGTAGATCGAAAGCGCCGAGGCGGCGATCAAACCGCCGATGAAGCCGCCGCCGGGATCGTTGTGGCCGCGCAAAAGCACGAAGATGGAAAACAACACCGCAAGGGCGGCAATATACGGCGCAATCGTGCGAAAGATGATCGTGCTCATTGGTCGAGCGCAGCCTCCTTCAGAGATTCGCCCTGGTCGAGATCGGGCCGCGCCAGCGGACCGCGATTCTCCCGGCTCTTGAGGCGAATCAGCGCCAGAATGGCGAGCCCCGCGCACATGACCACCGAAATCTCACCCAGCGTGTCGAGGCCGCGGAAGTCGACGATGATGACGTTGACGATGTTGCGGCCGTGGGCGATCGCACGGGCATATTCGGCATAGAATTCCGAAACGCGTGGATCGAACGGCTGCTCGATCACGGCGATGAGCGCCAGGGTGAATGCGCCGCCGCAGGCAAGCGCCAAGGCACCATCGCGCAGCCGGGTCGGGAATGGCCGATGATCGGTGGGGCTCAGGTTCAGGCGCGTCATCACCAGGGCGAGGATCACCACCGACAGGATCTCCACCATGAACTGGGTGAAGGAGAGATCCGGAGCGCCATAGAGCATGAAGATGATGGCCACCATCGTGCCCTGGATTCCGAGCGTGACGATGGCGATCAGGCGCGTCTGGGCGACCAGCACGGCCAAGAGGCTCGCCGCGGCAATGCCTAGAACCACCCAGAAATAGAAGGGCGCGTCGGCGTTGATCCCCATGAAGGTCGGGAATTCGCCGAACAACCACATCGGCACGAGCAGCCCGACCGTCACGGCCAGGAAAGTGATCGTGACATAGCCCTTCATGCGGCCCGGCTGCAGGATGTCGCTGAGGCCGCTGGCCAGGAACACAAGGCTGCGCAAGATCTGGTCGAAACCGCGATCCGGCCCCCAGCCGATGCCGTCCAACACGCTCACGAACAAGCGGCGCAGCGGCCGATAGACCACAGCGAACACGACGCCGAGCGCGATCGTGATCAGAGTCAGAATCACCGGCGGCTTCAGGCCCGTGGGGATCAAATGCAGGTGAAGATCGAGCGGACGCCCCGCCACCGCGCTCGCCATCGGCCCCACGATCGCATGCGTGGTCGCCTCCAGCCCGAGCGCGCCCACAAGCGACAACAGCCCCAGGACGATCGGGCCGAGCCAGAGCGAGATCGGACCTTCATGGGCCGGCTTCGGCGTTTCCTGGTGCGCGCCCAGGAACGGCTTGAAAACCAGGATCACCGCCACGGCGAACATCATCGCGTTGCCGAGAACCGCCACGGCGAGCGCCAGCGAGACGCCGGAGGCATGCCACAGGCCCTCGTACAGCACCTCCTTGGCCACGAACCCGATCAGCGGCGGCAGTCCGGCCATCGACAGGCACGCAATCAGCGCCGCGAAGAAGGTAATCGGCATCTTGCCGGCAAGACCGCCGAGACCGTCGATCTCGCGCGTGCCGGTCTCATGGTCGATGGTGCCGGCAACCATGAACAGGCCGCCTTTGAACAACGCGTGGGCGATCAGGTAGAGGACGGCGCCGGTCAGCGCCATCTCGGTGCCGATCCCGGTCAGAAACACCAGCACGCCGAGCGAGGCGACGGTCGTGTAGGCGAGGATCTGCTTCAGGTCGGTGTTACGGACGGCCAGCACCATGCCGGTCAGGAACGTCGCCCCGCCGAAGATGGGCAGGATGGTTTCCCAAAGCAGCGTGTCGCCGAACGCCGGATTGAGCCGCATCAGGAGGTAGACGCCGGCCTTCACCATGGTGGCGGAATGCAGATAGGCCGACACCGGCGTCGGCGCTTCCATGGCGTTGGGCAACCAGGAATGCAGTGGCACCTGCGCCGATTTGGCGAACGCCCCGCCGAGCACCAGGATCAGGATCGGCAGATAGGCGGCGCTGTCGCGCACGGCATCGCCCGACGCGAGCACATCGCTCAGGCTGGAGGCACCGGTCGAAATCATCAGGAGCAGGAAGCCGGCAAGCAGCGCAAGCCCGCCGCCGCCGGTGATCACCAGCGCCTGCAACGCCGCCCGGCGCGATGCGGAGCGGGTATGATCGAAGCCGATCAGCAGGAACGACGTGATCGACGTCAGCTCCCAGAACACGAACAGCGACATCAGGTCGTCGGCAATGACGAGCCCCAGCATCGCGCCCATGAACAACAGGATGAAGGAGAAGAAGCGTCCCTGATTCGGGTGGCCCTTCAGGTAGCCACCGGAATAGATGACGATGAACGTCCCGATCCCGGTGATGAGCAGCGCGAACAGCAGCGACAGCCCATCCAGGCGGATGGAGTAACGGATCGACAGGCTCGGGATCCAATCGATACCGGCGCGAAGCACCGATCCGTCGGCAATCGCCGGCACCATCTGCGCGAAGTGCACGAACAGAAGCGCGGGCACGATGGCCAGAATCCAACCGGCGCGATGCCCGACCAGGCTCTTGAGCCAGGGACCGAGAGCGGCGGCAACGAACGGCGCGAGCGCAAATATTAGCGTTCCGTCGATCGCACTCGGCGGCATGCGTACGCGCCTCCTGGAGCTTCCGGCCGAACCGCCGGACACTGAACACGTTTCCGCATGCCCTCCCACGGACGGCTGACAGCGGCACCCTTTTTTGACATATCGTTGGTCACGACGGCGAGCAAGCGACCCGCTGTTGAAAATTGACGCATCCCTTACCGGTGGGCGACCTCACGCCAGCGCTTGAGAGGCTTGATCGGCCTTCCTAAGTCTGGGCAAGTCGCGGCAGAGACACGCCGACTTGCCTATGTGCGCCGCCCTCTCTCCGCCGAGGTCGAAAAGGATCGCCCGCCATGAGCGAAAATCACGGAAAAGTTAGCAAGAGCGATGCCGAATGGCGCGCCGAGCTGACGCCCGAGCAATACGAGATCACGCGCAATCACGGTACGGAGCGGGCCTTCACCGGTCCCCATCTCGAAGAAAAGCGGCCGGGCATCTTCCACTGCGTGTGCTGCGATGCGCCGCTGTTTCGCACCGAGACCAAATTTGAATCCGGCAGCGGCTGGCCGAGCTTTTTCCAGCCGATCACGCCGGATGCGGTCACGCTGCACGAGGATCGGTCCTATGGAATGACGCGGGTCGAGGTGCGCTGCTCCAACTGCGACGCCCATCTCGGCCACGTGTTTCCCGATGGTCCGCAACCGTCCGGCGACCGCTACTGCATGAACGGCCTTGCGATGACGTTTGCCCCGGACGCGGGCTCCGACAATGGCTGACGCGATCGAGACGGTTTCGCTTCATCCTCCGAAGGCCCACGCCGAGCCGACGCACCGCACGGTGCACGGTGTGGAGCTGGTCGACCCGTATGCCTGGCTGCGCGACGAGAAGTGGCGCGAGGTGATGCGCGATCCGAGCGTGCTCTCCGACGACATCCGCGCCTATCTCGACGCCGAAAACCAGTATGCCGAACGCATGATGGCGCCGACGGAGGCGCTGCAGACGGCGCTGTTCGCCGAGCTGAAAGGGCGGATCAAGGAGGACGATTCCACCGTCCCCTCCCCCGACGGTCCTTATGCTTACGGCGTGCGCTTCGTCGAAGGGGCCGAGCATCCGCTGGTCGTGCGCACCCCGCGCGACGGCGGTGACGAGACCGTGCTCCTGGACGCCAACAAGGAGGCCGAAGGCAAGGGCTATTTCCGGCTCGGCGGGGTGGAGCACTCCACCGATCACCGTCTGCTCGCTTGGGCGGCCGACGAAACCGGCGGCGAGATGTTCACCCTCCACATCCGCGATCTCGCCACCGGCGCGGACTTGGACGAGCGCATTGAGCACACCTCGGGCGGCTCCGCCTGGGCGGCCGACGGCCAGACGCTGTTCTATGTGCAGCTCGACGACAATCATCGCCCGGCCCGTGTGTTCCGGCATCGGGTGGGCACGCCGGCAAGCGACGACGTGCTGGTCTACGAAGAGCCGGACCCCGGCTTCTTCGTCGGCGTCGGTCGCACTTTGTCGGATCGGTTCGTGGTGATCGACACCCACGACCACGAGACCTCCGAAGTCCACCTGATCGACGCCACAGCGCCCGAGGGCGCACTGAAGCTGATCGCGCCGCGCGTCACCGAACAGGAATACGACATCGACGACCACGGCGACCGGCTCTATATCCTGACGAATGCCGACGGCGCGGAAGATTTTCGGATCGTGACCGCACCGCTCGACCGGCCGGACCGGGAGAACTGGCAGGAGTTGGTGCCCCATGTGGAGGGGCGGCTGATCCTGTCGATGGTGGTGTTTTCCGGCCATCTGGTGCGGCTGGAGCGCGAAGATGGCCTGCCGAGGATCATCGTCCGCGATCTCGCCACCGGCGACGAGCATGCGATCGCCTTCGACGAGGAGGCCTACAGCCTCGGCCTGGTCGGCGGCTACGAGTTCGACACCACCACGCTGCGCTTTACCTATTCCTCCATGACGACGCCGGCGCGGGTCTACGACTACGACATGGTGACGCGCGAACGCATGCTCAGAAAGGAACAGGAGGTTCCCACCGGCCACGATCCGGCGAATTACGTCACCCGGCGCCTGCACTTCAAGGCGCCGGACGGCGAGGAGGTGCCGGTTTCGATCCTGTACCGCCGCGATACGTCGATCGACGGCACAGCGCCTTGCCTGCTCTATGGCTATGGTTCCTACGGCATCACGATTCCGGCGAGTTTTTCCACCAATGCGCTTTCGCTGGTCGACCGGGGCTTCGTCCATGCCGTCGCCCACATTCGCGGCGGCCGGGACAAGGGCTACCACTGGTACCGGGACGGACGGCGGGAGAAGAAGGAAAACACCTTCACCGACTTCGTCGCAGTCGCCGAAGGCATCGTCGCCGACGGCTGGGTTGCTTCGGACAAGATCGTGGCCCAGGGGGGCTCCGCCGGCGGCATGCTGATGGGCGCGATCGCCAACATGGCGCCGGAGCGCTTCCGCGGCATCGTGGCCGAGGTCCCGTTCGTGGACGTGCTCAACACCATGCTCGACCCGACTCTGCCACTCACTCCGCCGGAATGGCCGGAATGGGGAAATCCGATCGAGGACGAGGCGGCGTTCCACCGCATCCGCGGCTACAGCCCCTACGACAACGTGGCCGCCAAGACCTATCCGGCCTTGTTGGTGCTGGCCGGCGTCACCGACCCGCGAGTGACCTATTGGGAACCGGCGAAATGGGTCGCGCGGCTGAGGGCGACGGCGGCAGGCGAACCGCTGATCGTGTTCAAAACCAACATGGACGCCGGCCATGGCGGTGCCTCCGGCCGCTTCAAGCGGCTGGAAGAGGTCGCACTGATCCAGGCCTTCGCCCTGTCGGTCACCGGCACCGTCAAGGAGCGCCTTGGCGGATAATCCCCGCCGACGGGCGCTATCCGTCCGCTGTCGAAAATGCTCCGCGCCCGATCGCGTAAACGGTTCCGTCTTCCCCGCGCACCGTGACATCGGCGACCCCGATGCCACGGCCGATCCGGCGCGGCACGGCGTCGGCGTAAAGATCGCAACGCACCGGCGATTTGAGATAGTCGACCCGCAGATCGACGGTTGGCGTCGGTCGGCCCTTCACCGCGGAACACACCATCGTGCCGGCCACATCGATCAAGCTGGCGATGACGCCGCCATGGTAGGCACCGACCTTCTTGAACAGCGTGTAGCCCTCATCGAACGGCAGTTTCAGCGTCAGTGCGCCATCCGCCTCCAGCGCCACCGCCTCGACCTTCAGCGTCTTGTGAAACTCCGCCTGGGAGAGCAGCCCGGAAAGCTCGTCTAGAGTCATGTCTTGCCTCACAAAATAAGTCCCGGCAGCCAAAGCGTCAGCGCCGGGAACAGAAACAGGAGGGTCATCACCACCGCTTCGGCGGCGAGGAACCAGGTAACGCCGCGGAAGATGGTGGTCAGACCGATCTCGGGCGGGGCGACGGATTTCGCCGCGAACACGTTGAGGCCGACCGGCGGCGTGACCAGCCCGATCTCGATGAACTTAACGATGATGATGCCCATCCAGATCAGGTCGAAGCCGAGCCGCTCGAACGCCGGCAACAGCACGGCGACCGACAAAAGCATCACGCCGAACGGATCCAGCACCATTCCCAGCAACACGAACAGCAGCGCGGAGCCGAGCACCAGCAGGACCGGCGACACCGACCAGGCCTCGACCAGATCGGCGAGCGCATTCGGCAGCCCGGTAAGCGCCATCGTCCGCGTCAGCATGAAGGCGCCGATCGCCACGAACAGGATCGCGGCGGTCTGGCGGGCGGCATCGCCCAGCGCGGCCGCGAGCTCCCGCCAGCCGAATCCGCGCTGACAGAAGGCGAGCGCAATCGCCACCAACGCACCGACCGCACCAGCCTCTCCGGGGCTGAAAATGCCGCCATAGATGCCGCCCAGAATGGTGACCGCGATCACCGGAAAGGCGGCAACGCTCCAGCCCACCGGCTCGCGGGATATCTCCTCGTTTCGGGGTGCAAGCTCGGGATTGGCCCGCACCCTCAGGAAGATCATCAGCGCATAGGCGAGAGCCGTGAGCAGTCCCGGCAGGATGCCCGCAAAGAACAGCTTGGCCACGGACTGTTCCGCCAAGATGCCGTAGACGATCAAAGGGATCGACGGCGGAATCAGCGCCGCCAAAGTGCCGGCGCAGGCGGTCGTCGCGGTGGCAAGGCCCGGATCGTAGCCGGAGCGGAGCATCTGGGGCGTTGCCATCCGGCCAAGCGCTACCGTGGTGGCCAAGCTCGATCCAGAGGCTGCCCCAAAAGCGGCGCCGGCGAAATTGGTGGCGATCGCAAGCCCGCCCGGCAAGCGCCGGAGGCCTCGTTCGGCCAGTAGCAGCAGGCCGTCAGCCATGCGCGAGCGGGTGATCACCGCGCCCATGGCCAGGAACATCGGAACCGCTGCGAATTCCCAGCTTGCGGCGAACTCGTAGGGCACGCGCGTCATCAGGCTGATCGCCGCCGAAAGCGGTAGGATCGAGGCCGCGCCGCCGAACGCAGCAAGGCCAAGGGCGAGCCCCACCGGGATCCGCAGCAGGATCATGACGAGGGCCGCGGCGAGAGCGGCGCCGCCAATTTCCAAGGGCGTCATGGCCTGGCCACCCGGAACGCACGCGCCAAGGCGGCGACGGCCAGCAACGCAAAGCCGACGGCGACCATGATGTGCCCCGGCCAAGAGGGGAGCACCAGTCCCTCCAGCTCGATCCGTTTGCCGATCTTGATCGCGTGAACGGCCTGCCCGCCGGTGTACCAGGCGAGCGCCACGGCCGCCGCTGCCATCACGAGCTGGCTCAGTTGATCGAAACGGCGCCGCATGGCCGGGGTCAACGCCTTGTCGATCAGATCCACACGGATCTCCTCGCCGCGAAGCTGAACCGCAGCGAGCGCGCCAAACACCACCAGCGGCATGTAGATCTCCGCCACGATCTCCACCGTTCCGCCAAGTGGGTGGCCAAATGCGGTGCGCAGGACGATATCGGCGCCCAAATGCAGCATCATCGCCGCAAGCGCCGCCATCGCCACGCCTTCGCCAAGGCGGATGATCCAATCACTCGCGCGCAGCATCTGGCCCTTCGAAAATCAGAAGCGTACCGGCCGCATCGACCGGTGCCACCGCAAACCCGTCGCCGACCGCATAGGTCGACACGCCCGCCGCCTCGATCAGCCTTTGGGCTCCGGCGAGGTCGGAAACCGCGATGCGAATTCCCTTCAGCCCGGGGCGTGCGTCGAGACCGGGTACGCCCGCGACCGCTGCACGATAATCAGCCGGGTTGAGAAGCGCGAGCGTGACCCGGCCGTGCGGCAGCACAAGCCGTCCGCCCTCGAATCGCGCCTGCCAATGGGTGACGTAGTGCGCCGCCGTGTCGGCCGGATCTTCCGCCACCGCGATCATCTGAGAGATGCGCAAGGCGCCGTTGGGATGACCGGTGAAGTCCGGGCGCACATAGTGTTGCGCGGTGCGATGCTTACAGAAGTTCCAGTAGAACGGTGCCTGGCCCGGTTCGGGGATCGCAACGGCGAATGCGGCCTTCAGAACCTCGCCGTTGGGAAGGATCCAGTCGCGCGACAGTTCGAGAGCCGGGGAAATCGTCATCCCCTCCTCCGCAAGGCGCTCACGCACGGCCGCCGCATCTTCGACCGACAGGACAGTGGAGGCAGGCCCCGGACCGAGCAGGACCTTCTGCATCTGGGGCGGCGCGATGGCCGCGTCCTCCAATTCCATCAGCTCGATATAGTTGCAGACGCCGCTGTCGGCTGTGGTGTCGGAAAAGCAGATCAGCCGATTGGACAGGCCCGGCATTTCGCTTTTAGGCGTGGCCACGAAGCCGAGCCGCTCGAACGCGGCCCCCGCCCTCTCGCTGTCGGGCACGTGGACCATGAGATGATCGATGTCGAGAAACGCGTCGCTCATATTCTTCTTTCGTCTGCGGGAATGTCGAGCTCCAGGCCAAGTGCGGCCACGGCATCGGCCGCCCCGTCGGGGCAAGGGGTCAGCGCGACCCGGATGCGGCCGTCGGCACCGGCGCGTACAGCGATGTCCGTCACCTCCGGATAGAGCGACCGCACCGCCGACAGCGCCGCCTGATGGCGCAATGAGAGCTTGTTGATCTTGCCGACGGCCGTCAGCGGCATGGCCTCGACGATGATCACCTCCTTCGGGTGGGCGGCCCGCTCGGCGATGGCGCCGGACGCTCGCCGGAGGAGATCGTCGGGCGTGGCCTGCGCGCCCGGAGACAGCGTCACGTAGACCACCGGCAGTTCGCCCACTCTGGCATCGGGACGTCCGACGGCGGCCACCGCGGCGACCTCGTCGAGCGCGCCGAACGCCTCCTCGATCACGACCGGATCGATGTTGTGGCCGCCGCGCAGGATCATGTCCTTGGCGCGGCCGGTCAGCACCAGGTAGCCATCGGCATCGAAATAGCCGACGTCGCCGGTATCGAGCCAACGGCCCGGCCCGAGCGCCGGAGCCTCGGTGAGCCCGTCGTCGGCATGGCCGAGATAGCCGGCAAAGAGGCCGGGCGAGCGCCCCATGACCACGCCCGGTTCGCCAGGGGCAGCTTCCCGGACGGGATCGGACAGGGAGCGGATTTTCAACTCGCAATATGGAAGCCGGAGGCCGACGGACCCCGGCCGGCTTTCTCCGCCGGGCGGCGTGAAGGTGAGTACCAGGCTCGCCTCGGTCAGTCCCCAGGCTTCCTTGATCGCAATCCCCGTCGCCTTGGTGAAGCGACGGTGGGTTGCGGCCGGCAACGGTGCTGCGGACGAAACCCAGTGGCGGACGTTGGCCGGCGCGGGCGGCGCGAAGGTCTCCAGCGCGGCAGCGGCCACCGTGGGCGGGGCGAATAGAATGGTCGCTCCCTCCCGCTCGGCGATCCGCCAAAAGGCGTCGAGCATCGCCCGATCGCGAAAACCGCCCCGCCCGAGCTGGACCACCGTCGCCCGTGCGGCGACCGGTGCCAAACCGCCGAAGACCAGCCCGCCGACATGGAACAGCGGCATGCCGCACGGGATTACATCGCCAGCGCGCATGTCGCCGCCAAAGCCGGCCAGAAAGGCCATATAGGCGAGGTTCGCATGGCTCAGCCGCGCGATCTTGGGAAGGCCGGTCGTGCCGCCGGTATGGAAATAGGCGGCGATCTCGTCCGCAGCCGGCATCGGCGGCGGAGGCGCCGCATGGGCGTCGAGCCATGGCTCCAGCCGGTCGGGCCCCTCGCTTTCGCCGCAGATGATGACCTCCAGCTCCGGCATCGCCGCATGGATGTCGGCAAGCTTCTCCCAGGTCCCCTGCTTGCCCGAAGGCCCTTCCGCCAGGAGAACGCGCGCGCCGGTCCGCCGCAGCATGTCGGCGATCGCACTGGCCTCCAGAAACGGATTAATCGGCAGGATCACGCCGGCCCAGCTCGCCGCGAAGATCAGAGGCAAGGTTTCCGGGAGGCCCGGAAGCAGGCTCGCCACCACCGGCCGCCCACCGAGAGAGGAGAAGGCGCCTGCCATCCGTGCCGTTTCGGCAAACAGCTCGTCAAAGCTACGGTCGACGGGCGCGCCGTCCGGCACATCGAGGAAGCGATGGGCCAGCCCGCCGCCGGCCTCCTCGGCGGCCTTGGCGACGATCGCGGGGATCGTCTCGCCCCTGAGCCAGGTGGCAAGTGGTTCCGCTTCCACCTGTTCGACGATCGCGGGCCCGTCGAAGAGCGGCCACGCGGTCATGCGTCCGGTACCACGACGATCTTGCCGAACACCTCGCGGTCGCGCAGCATGCGGACGCCCTCGGCGGCTTCGGAGAGCGGCAGCGTCCGGTCGATCACCGGCTTGAGACGGCCCTCGGCGACGAGGCCGAGACATTTTGCGATCTCGTCCTTGGTAAAGCCGGTGGAGCCGCGGATATCCATTTCCGACATGAAGACGTAACGCAGGTCAGTCTTCGGGTCGTAGCCCGCCGTAGCGCCGCAGGTCAGCAACCGGCCGCCGCGCTTCACCGACCGCAGCGACGGCGCCCAGGTGTCGCCCCCGGTGAAGTTGACCACCACATCGAAGCCGCCCCCGCGAAACAGCGAGCCCGTGGTGCGCTTGGTGTAGGCGTCGACCGGCTCGCTCGAATAGTCGTAGGCCGCATCCGCGCCGAGCTCGATCAGGCGCTGGCACTTCGCCTCAGATCCGGCCCCCGCGGTGACGTGGGCGCCGAGAAGCTTGCCGAGAAGCACCGCCGCCGTGCCCACGCCGCCGCTCGCACCGAGCACCAGCATTCTCTCGCCGGCCGCGACCTGGCCACGGGTCACCAGCATGCGGTAGGCCGTGGCATAGGCGACCGGAAGCGCGGCCGCATCAGCGTCGCTAACGACATCCGGCATCGCGATGAGTTGCTCGGTGCGAGCGGTGACGTATTCGGCGAGCGCGCCGGGCCGGGTCTCGCCCATCATCTCGAAATGACCGGACTTGTCGTCGACATGGGCGGGATTGATCAGCACCCGATCGCCAACCGAGAACCCGGACGGCTCGCCGTTGATCTCGACGATTTCGGCCACGCAGTCGCCGCCGGTGATCATCGGGAACGGCACCTTGATGCCAGGCATGCCACGCAGCGTGAAGACGTCGAGATAGTTGAGCGACGCGGCCCGCACTTTCAAAAGCGCCCACCCCGGCGCCGGGGTTGGGGTTTCGATGTCGCCGTAGTGCAGGGCGTCAACGTCGCCGTGGCTCGTAAAATAGAGCGCTTTCATCGGGTCTCCTCTGAGAAATCAGGTCATGTGTCCAAGGCGTAGCGAACGTGGACGCTCACGCCGTCGATCAGGGGAATGGGAGACTGCCGAGGTAGCAGCAGCGGCAGCTCCGTGCATGCCAGTGCGGCCGCTTCAGCCCCCTTGCGCCGCAGCGCGTCGACGGCCCGATCGAACGCCTCCCCCGCTGCCGGGGATAGGTCTCCCCGCGTCAGGTCGCGGCGGATGCAATCGTCCAACGCCGCGGCTTCGCCACCGTCCGGCAGCACTGTCGCGATGCCGCAAGCCGCAAGCCGTTCGGCAATCGCGCCGGAGCCGAGAGTGGCCGCCGTGCCGAGAAGGCCGATCCGGCGAAGCCCGCGTCTTCGGCACTCCGCCGCGAGCGCATCGCCGGCATTGAGCAGCGAGACGCCAAGTCGTGCGGCGACATCCTCGGCGGCGAAGTGCGCGGTGAACGCCGTCAGGAGAATGCACGTCGCTCCCGCCCGCTCTGCGCGCTGGGCCGCTGTTGCGATCATGTCCGACACCGTCGCCCAATCGTCGTTGTCGGCGGCTGCGAGCAGATCGGCGAAGCGCAGCGTGACGAGGATGCTCTCCACGTTGGCATGCGGACCGAACCGCGCCTCCGCCGCCTCGTTCAGACGCGCGTAGTAGAGCGCGCTGGAGTGCCAGCTCATCCCGCCGACAAGGCCGATCCGCCGCGCGGTGCGTCCGTCAGAAGTCATAGTGGGAGAAGATGCGCTCCCGGGCGATTGCGGCGAACTTCTCCGGATCGCCGCGAAACTGCGGCAGAAGCTCTTCGTGCCAGACCCGGAACACCTCCGCGATCTCGTCGATCAGGGCGTCGGGATCGTTCACGCCTCGTGAGGCGGCAAGCTCTTTCAGGGCGGTGATCTCGCCGGCGTAGAAGGATTTCCATGCCGTTTGAAGGGCCGGGTCTCCGGGCGCAAACGCGATCTTGTCAGAAACCGCGTCCTTCACCGCAGCGTCGGCCTCGACATAGGCCCCGGTCACGTAGTCCCACAGGACGCCGGGCATCAGATCGACGATCTTGGCGCGGTCCGCCTCGGAAATGGAGCCCCATGCATCCGCGTTGAAGGTCAGCGGCGCAGCACCCGAAATGATGCCCTGCGGCATCTCGATCACGGATTTCACCGTATCCTCAAGCCCGTAGCTGCGGATCCAGGCGGTGCCCACCAGGGTGCAGTCGGCCTGACCGAGTTGCAGGCCGGACAGGATGTCGGTAATCGAAGTCTTCACCGGCGTCATGCCGATCGACTCCGCCCACCGCATCTCCGGCCGGCCGATGGTCAGCACCCGCAATCCCTGGAGATCGTCGAGCGTCGAGACTTCCTTCGTGCACTGCATGGTCAGCGGCGTCGCCGACTGGAGCAGGACCGGAACCAGGCCGGAGGCGCGGAAGTCTTCGCGGCATTCGTCGCAAACCACGAAGAACGCCTCGTTCAAGGCGCCGATGGTCGCGTACGGATCGGTGCCGAGCCCGGTCACCTCCGACATCAGCGAGCCGGCGGGCAGCTCCGCCGGATAGAACTGGGTGATCATGAAACCGGAAGCGACAACCCCGTCGGCGATCGCCTGAAGTGCGCCGGGCAGCGAAACGAGCTGGCCGCCGAGAATGGGCGTGAAGGCAACCGCTCCATCGGTCGCCTCTTGGATTTTCTCCAGCATCGGAAGCACGCCGGCCCGATTGGCCGACGAACGCTCGGGAACGCCGGAGCCGTAGGTGAAAGTCTCCGCCGAAGCTCCCGTCACGAACGCGGCGAGCGCAAGCGCAAGCGCCGACTTCGCTGCAATAGCCCGCATAAAAACTCCTCCATTTCAGGTCGCCGCGCCCCTTCTTTTTTCGCGGCTGAACAGAGGATGCGCAGTTCGCGCCTATCTGTCAACTATGTTGACGATATCGCATGTCAGGCCCTGCGGCGGCGCCAGATGGAATCCCGCTCCGGGCTTCCTTCATGAGACACGGCCGCGCGCAAAAGCAGCTCGCGCAGCGTCTCCTGCTCCTCGCTCGTCAGCGCGGCGAAATAGACCTCTTCCGCCCGCTTCACGGCCCTGAGGCCCGTTTCCAGCAGATCTCGGCCGCTTTGGGTGGCGTGAACGAGACGCGTATTCCCGCCCTCCACGGAGCGCCATTCCACGTATCCGCCCTTTTCGAAGACGGCGACCAGCTTGCTCATAGCCTGCTTGGAGATTCCGGCCTGCTCGGCCATGCTGGTCAGGGTCGCCCCTTCCGTCCGCATGGTGCGCAGGACGTGTTCGGCGGCCGAGGTGATGTCGGGAAACCCCTCCTCGCGCAGATAGGACAAGGCCAATCGGTCGAAGCCCACGTGCACCTCGTCGAGTAGGCGCCCGAGATTGCGCCGCCGCAAATCCTCGAGCTGGCTGTCGTCGAGCGTGCCCGCTGCGGGCTTCGTCTTGGTCATATCTGGCGTCTTCCTCACTGTTCGATCCGGGCGCACGTCCTGCCGCACTCAGTCGCGCGTCTCGACAAGGGCGGAAAGCACGCGAACCGCGATCGGAAGCAGCCGATCGTTGAAGTCATAGGTCGGCTGGTGAACCATCGCGGTATGGGTCTCGTCGCGCTGGCCGAGCAGGACGTAGGCGCCCGGACGCGCTTCGAGCATGAAGGCGAAATCTTCCGCGGCAAGCAAGGGCTTGAAGCTGTCGTCCAAAGCCTCCGCGCCAAGCGCGCGCACCACTGCGCCCCGCATTGTCTCTGCCGCGGCGGCCTCGTTGACCAGCACTGGAAAACCGCGCGTGTAGGTCACGTCGGCGACGACATCCCGGGTGGCGGCGATACCCTGGCAGACCCGTCGAATGCCGGCTTCCAAGGCGTCTCTGGTGCCGGGATCGAGCGTGCGCACCGTCCCACCGAGCCAGCCGTCGTCGGGCAGCACATTGTGGGTCGTGCCGGCATGGATCTCGGTCACGCTGACGACGGCCGGCACATGCGGGTCCGTTTCGCGGGCCACCAGCCCCTGCAGCGAAACCGCGGCCTCCGCCGTCGCGTAGACGGCATCGCGGCCAAGATGCGGCATGGCGGCGTGTCCACCGCGGCCACGAAAGACCGCCGTGAAGATGTCCTGGGAGGCCATCTGAGGCCCCGCACGAACCGCCGCAGACCCAAGCGGTAGCAACGGCATGTTGTGGAAGCCGTAAACCGCCTCGCAAGGAAAGCGCTCGAAAAGTCCCTCTTCGACCATCACCCGGCCACCACCGAGCCCCTCCTCCGCCGGCTGAAAGATCAGAACCACGGTCCCACGAAAGCATTTGCGGTGGGCCAGATGCTCGGCAACACCGAGCAGTGCCGCCGTGTGCCCATCATGGCCACAGCCGTGAAAACAGCCTTCGATCGTGGAGCCCCACGCGCGCCCGCTCTCCTCCCGCATCGGCAGCGCGTCCATATCGGCACGCAGCCCAATCACCGGCCCGTCGCCGTTCTCCATGGTCGCGACGACGCCGGTGCCCGCAAGCCCTCGGTTCACCGACCAGCCAAGCGTCGAAAGCCGCTCCGCCACCAGCCTGCCGGTGCGCTCTTCGGCAAAGCCGAGCTCCGGGTGGCGATGCAGATCGCGGCGGAGCGCGGTCAGGGACTCAAGGTCGACGGCGACATCGCGTTCGGGGAGCATGGCAGCCTCACTGTCAATAAAGTTGACGAAATGAAGCCGCAAGCACACCGACCTGTCAACGCTTCCCAACAGCGTTGACGGGCGACGCGAAAACCGGTTCGCCGTCCGCAGCCGCGTTAAAACCGTGGCTGAGAGCCGTTCTGCATATCGCTGAAAAGGCGTGAGGCTCTGGGGTCCCCCTCCGTCGAAGGGACTATCCCTCGTCGGCCAGCCGAGCGTACTTGCTCGGCGCGACGCCCTTTGCCGCGCGAAAGACCTTGCTGAAGTGGCTTAGGCTATCGAAGCCGACGGCGAAGGCCACATCGGTGACGCTGCGCCCTTCCCGCAGAAGACACGATGCGGCGTCCAGGCGCACGTCGCGCAAATAGGCGTGCACGGAGTTGCCGACCAGCGTCCGGAAGCCCTGTTTCAACAAGCGCTCGTTGATCCCCACCGCCCGTGCCAGGCTGGGGATCGTCCAGTCCTCGTGAAAGCGGGTTTCCAGAAGGTCGCGCGCCAACGCCACCTTCTCCCGCGCCGCCGGACGCAACGCCGCGGCGCTGCGCGGCTTCTGGAGCGCGGAAATCGCAAGCCCCAGCGCCTCGATCGCTTTCGAATGCAGGTAGAGCTTGCGCGCGATGTCGTTGGGCATGGCGCAGGCGCTGATGTCGCGTGCCAATTGAACGAGGGCCGCCGAAGCGGGAAATCCAAGAAGGTAGACCTCGTCCTCCGGCCGGCTGTGCTCCGTGAACAGATCGAAACCCAGCCGGGCCAGAGGAGCGGCCCCGACCTTCACGAGCAGCTCCGGCTCCAGCCGAACGTCCACCACATGGAAATGCTGGCCGGCAGGCAGAACATTCTCGCCGCTGGCGACCTTGCTGCTGGTGAACAGAACCGCCGCGCCGGGATAGATCTCGAACGGGCGGGCCCCGTGCACCGACAACGTTCCGGCGCCGTCCAGAAAGACGCTCAAGGAAAAGGTCGCCGGTCCTTCCGGATCGAAACTGCGCGCCTCCGGCACCACCGTGTCGATGACATAGATGGTGATGTCCTCAGCCGGCTCGTCGACCCGCACCCCGCCGGCCCAGCCAAGCTGTTCGATCTCGTGATCCACCGCCTCGCGCCAGGTCTTGTGACGGGAAGATCCGGCGGCCAATGGCTGCATTTGCGCGTTCATCTCAACCCTCCGACACAGACCCTCCGAAGAAGTCCCGAATCCAACAAATATAGACCCCGATTCCGTTAGACAATGTTTCCATCCTTCCTCATTCCGTCAGCCCAGGATGTCATGACAGAGGAAGGTTGTTTAGAAATGCTCTTAGGAAGGTTTATTCTTGCCACCTCCTCCCTCTCTATTTTGATGGCTTCTAATTTTTCGATTCACGCCCAAGAAATATCCAACGAGGTTCTGCTCGAGGCCATTACGGTCACGGCCAACAAACGACCCCAGACGTTGCTCGACGTGGAAGGCGCGGTCTCGGTGGCCACGGCCGAAGACCTGGCCCAGCGCGATGTCCGCACCGTTCAGGATCTCCAGAACGTATTCCCGAACCTGACGATCGACAGTCGCGGCAATCGCGCCTACGCGAACTTCACCGTTCGTGGCATTTCCTCGCCCGACTACTACAATCCCGGCGTTCAGGTTTACGTCGACGGCGTGCCGCAGCCGGCGGCCGCGATGACCCAGGAACTGGTCGACGTCGAACGCGTGGAATTCCTGCGCGGTCCGCAAGGCACGCTTTATGGCCGCAACGCCTTCGCCGGCGTGATCAACATCGTCACGGCCAAGCCGCGCGAGACCCGGATGAAGGCGTTCGGCACGGTGTCGAACCACCTCTTCATCGCCGGCGCCTCGGCGACCGCCACCGTGGTGCCCGAGACGGTCTTCTTCGACGTCTCAATCAAGGGGACCTACGACAACGGCCAGATCGACGACGTCGATGTCGGCGAGGACAATATCGACTGGTGGAACGCCGTCGATGGGCGCGCCGCCGTGCGCTACGCGCCGACTGGCGGGCCGTTCGATTCCACGATCTGGGTCTCCGGGGAGCACCTGCGTTCGCGGGAAGAGACCTATGTGCTCGATCAGGACTTCGACGCCCAGGAGTACCAGTCCGCCGTCCTCGGTCCTTACAGCCTGCTTAGTCGCGATGTCGTCACCGGCGGCATCAACTGGAACTACCGCTTCGGCGCGTTCACGCTGACCAACACCACGTCCTACGAAGGCGTGGACCTGGATCGCACGATCTTCAGCACCGCGTCCCCCGAAAGCACCCGCACCTTCTACGAGGAGCTGCGGCTCGCCTACGACGCGGGTGGCGCGTTCACCGCCGTCGCCGGCGCGACCTACTGGAATGAGGAGTTCGCCCGCGATACCGGCGGCTACACTGGCTACTACGCCAACGCGCGCAATGACGTCACCAGCCGGAGCGCGGCCCTGTTCGGCGAAGGCACCTATTCGCTCACCGACCGCATCGACCTCACCCTCGGCCTGCGCGCCTCCTACGACTGGTCGTCGATCGACTATAGCCGCCCGGACATCTACGGAAACGGAATGGGCTTCGCCATCGACGAAAGCGCCAACTACTCAAGCCTTCAGCCGAAAGCGTCGATCGGCTTCCAGGTCACCGAGACCGCCCGCCTCTATGCGCTGGTGTCGGAAGGCTACAAGCCCGGCGGCTTCAACCACACCATTGCCACGCCCCAAGACGGCGAAGCCTACGATCCCGAAACCGCCTGGAATTTCGAAGTCGGCGGCCGCGCCTCGGTGTTCGACGGTCGGTTGGATCTGTCCGGCGCGGTCTACTACATCCGCTCCCAGGACAAACAGGTCTATGTCGGCATCCTGCCGAACCAGGTGATCGAGAATGTCGGCGACGCCACCAGCACCGGCGTCGAGCTGTCCGCGACCGTCCACCCAACCGACCGGCTGCAGATCACGGCAAACGGCTCCTTCGGACGCTCCGAATTCGACGGCTTCGTCGATCCCTATTCCGGCGTGTCCTATTCCGACAATCGCGTGCCTTACGCGCCCGATGTGACCGCCAATCTCGCCGCGCGCTACATTCTCCCGCAGACGTGGATTCCCGCGGATGTGGCCGTGACGGGCGCCGCCCACTATGTCAGCAAGACCTACTTCAACGAGGCCAACACGCTGTCCCAGCCGGCCTACGCGACCTTCGACGCCGGTCTCGAGTTCGCTTTCGACACCGGGCAGAACCTGCGCTTCTTCGTCGACAACATCGCCGACGAGGTCTACCGCACCTCCAGCTTCGACTTTAATGGCAACACGATCAGCACGGTCGACGGCGGCCGGCTCTTTGGCGTGTCCTTCGACATGACGTTTTAGAGCGCGGCGATGGATATGTCCGCCGCAGAGCTGCGGGTCCCGTTTGCGCGTGTCTTGGCGGCGATCGGCGGCGTCTACGTCGCGCAGAGCCTCGTCGGCGGACTCACCTTCCAGGGGCTGCCGGCGATCCTGCGCGAAAGCGGTGCGCCGCTGGACCTGATCGGGCTCGTGTCGCTCGCCATGATCCCGTGGGCGCTCAAGTTCCTGTGGGCGCCGGCGGTGGAGCGCTACCGGCTGCCCAGCGGAACCCGCCGCCGATCCCGACGGATCGTGATCGGCGGCGAGGCGATCGTCGCGGCGGCGCTGCTGGCGATCTCCTTCCTGTCGCCGACCGCCTACACGCCCCTCTTCCTGGTCATCGCCGTCCTCGCGCTTGCCTCCGCGACCGTCGACATCGCCTGCGACGCATTCGCGATCGAGCAACTGCCGCCGGAAAGACGAGGATGGGGCGGCACCACCCAAGTCGCGGGCGGCTATTTCGGCATTCTGTTCGGCAGCGGTCTGTTCGTCTTCATCGTCGCGACCGCCGGCTGGCAGGCCGGGACGATTGCAATGGCGAGCCTCGTCGCCTTGCTCGCGCTTCCGTTCGCCGTAACCCGCGAGCCGGACCGCTCTCCGGTCCAATCGACCACGCATCGGCCGAGCCTCTCCTTTGCGTTCGCGCGCAAGGAAATCCGCGTCGGGATCGCTATCGTGATCGTGTTCGAAATCGGGGTCCGCCTCGCTCAGGCGATGCTCGGGCCGTATCTGATCGATCTGGGGATGGGCCTAGCGCTGCTGGGCACGCTGCAAGGTGTCGGAGGCGTGGTGGCCGGCTTGGCCGGAACCCTTCTCGGCGGTATCGCCGTTCGCCTTCTCGGCGTTCGGGCCGCAGTCGTCGCCGGAGCGGCGGTCCAGGCCGCAGCCCTCGGGCTGATCGCATTCGCGGTTGCCGCCGACATCGGATCCATCCCGGTTCTCGCGAGCCTCTCCGTGCTCCTGTCGCTCGCCATGGCGATGGGATTCGTCACCCTTTACACGCTTCTGATGAACCTCTCCTCGCTCAAGCAGGCGGGGGTGGACTTCACCATCTTCCAGTGCGCCGACGCCTTTATCGCCGGAGCCAGCGGCCTCAGCGCAGGTCTGATCGCCCAGCATCTCGGCTACGGAGCCTGCTTCGCGCTCGCCGTGGCGGCCGCCGCAACGGCGCTTGCCGTGATCCCCCTGGCCTATCGGCGCCTGCCCGCAACACCAGCAAAAGAGATGTCATGACAACGCGCACCGTTCTCATTGCCGGCGCCGGGGTTGCCGGGCTTGCAAGCGCATGGTGGCTCGCGCGCGCGGGTTGGACGGTAACCGTCGTCGAGCGCGCACCGAGCCTGCGCAATGGTGGCTACATGATCGGCCTGTCCGGTCCCGGCTATGCCAGCGCCGAGCGGATGGGATTGCTGCCTCGGCTGTCGGAGGTATCCTATGAGATCCAGGAGAATGTCTATCGCGACCGCAAAGGGCGCGAGTTCCTGCGCCTGAAATATCGCGATTTCCTTCAGGGACTCCCCTATCTGGCGCTGGAGCGCACCGATCTGATCGCGGCCTTGTTCGAAACGGTGCCGGACGGCGTGGATCTACGGCTCGCCACCGAGCTCACCTCGCTGGAGACCGACGGCAAGGACGTCTCCGCGCGGCTGAGCGACGGCGCGGTTCTGCATCCCGATCTCGTGATCGCCGCGGACGGGCTCCGCTCCCAGGTTCGCAGCCGCATCGCCGGCGAGCATGCCGAACATTACGCCCATCTCGGCTACCGCTTCGCCGTCTACGAGGTGGACGACACGCTCGGCCTCGGCTCCGATTTCTTGTCCTTCGCCGAGCCCGGTCATCTCGCCGAATACTACGCCCTGCGTGGCGGGCGGCTCGCGGCGATGCATGTGTGGCGCGACGGCGAGACGGGCCCCGTTGCTCCGGAGGCACGGTGGAACCTGTTGGAGAAGGTGACGGCCCGCAGCGCCGAGCCCGTTCGCGCCTTCCTTCAGACCGCAAAGGCAGGGCCTCCACCTCTGGTCGATTCCCTGACCATGGTCGACCTTCCGAAATGGTCCCAAGGACGGGTGCTGCTGCTCGGCGATGCCGCCCACTGCCTGACACTCGTTTCCGGCCAGGGCGCCGGAATGGCGCTGGCGTCTGCGGAGATCCTCGCCGAAGAGTTGGCCCGGTCCGAGATCGACGCCGCGCTGGTCGCGCACGAACAACGGCTTCGCCCGGCCATCACGCGCCTTCAGACCCGCAGCCGGCGGATGGCGGGAACGTTCGTGCCCTCCAACCCGGTGATGTTCCACCTGCGCAACACGGCCTTGAAGCACATGCCCAAGGCCTGGCTCGGGCGTTATCTTATGAATGCGGTGAAGTCGGAAATCCTGCTTGCCGGGCAACCCGGCAACGCATGACAGGGCGCACAGCGGACCGGCCCCCTTTCAGGGTCCCGTCCGCGTCCCCGCCAAGACGGTCACTCGGCGTCACTTGTCCGGCGTCGGCGATGCCCGAAGGCCGCGCGGGCCAAACTGGCCACCAGGATGATGAGAATCACCAACGAAACCGGACGCTGGAAGAAGGCCAGATACCAGTCGTGCCCGAAGATCTGCATGGTGCGGATCAACTCGGAGTCGGTAATCGAGGCCAGCATCACCCCCATCACGACCGCGGCGGGCGAATAGTCGTAGCGCTTCATGAAGTAACCGAGCACGCCGAAGCCGAGCATCATCCAGACGTCGAACATGGCGTTGCGCAAGGCGAAGGTGCCGTAGATCGACAGGATCAGCAGGACCGGGACGAGCACGCGGGTGGAAACGGTGAGCGCCCGCGACATGGCATTGCCGGCCAACACGGCGAAAAGCACCATCGCCGGCTGCGACAGGATCGCCGCGATGATCAGCCCGTAGACCAGGGTGGGCTGCTGAACGACCATCATCGGGCCGGGCTGCAGCCCCTGCATCGTCAGGGCGCCGAGAATGACGGCGGTCGTGACACTGCCCGGCACACCGAGCACCAGCGACACCGTCAGCGCACCGCCGGAGCAGGCGTTGTTCGCCGATTCCGCTGCAACGATCCCCTCCGTCGAGCCCTTACCGTAGGTCTCCGGCTCCTTTGAAAAGCGTCGCGCCACCGAATAGGAGGAAAAGGCCGCCAAGGTCGCGCCTGCCGCCGGGATCAGGCCAACGCCCATGCCGATGAAGGCCGAGCGCAACAGCGTCACCGGCATGCGCAAAGCTTCACCAAGACCGGAAAAGATCGCGCCGACGCTGCGATTGACCTCGATATCGGCATCCACCACCGTGCTGCGGCCGGCAAGCATCAAGAGTTCGGCCACAACGAACATGCCGATCAGAACCGGGACGATCTGCATGCCGTCGGCGAGGAAGGGTTCGCCGAAGGTGGCGCGCCATTCTCCGGTCGGCACGATGCCGATGGTTCCGATCAGCAACCCGAACATGCCCGAGGCGAGGATCTTGGTCGGCGAGCCGGTGCCGACCGCCCCCAGCACCATCACACCGCTAAGCGCGATCAGGAAGATTTCGGTCGGGCCGAAGGTCAGCGCGACCTGAGCGACCGAGCCGATGCCGAACAGCATCAGAAAATAGGACAGCAGGCCACCCAACGCCGACGCGGCGATCGCCGCGCCGAGGGCGCGCCCGGACTGGCCGAGGCGGGTCAGCGCGTGGCCGTCGAGCGCGGTGGCGGCATTTTCCGGCGCACCCGGCGTGTTGAGCATGATCGCGGTGATCGCGCCGCCGTAGGTAACCGCGACATAGACGGAGGTCAGAAAGATGAGCCCCGTCAGCGAATCCATCGTGAAGGTGAGCGGCAGCAGGACGGCCACCGCCATCCCGGAGGAAAGGCCGGGCGTCGCGCCCACGATGATGCCGAGAAAGGTGCCGAGCAGCACGAAACCGGCGGCATGCAGCGTGAAGGCCGCTTCGAAACCGTCTGTCAGGTGGGCGAGGAATTCCATCTTGTCTCCTCAGCCCAGCAGGCCGGCCGTCAGGCCGTGCGGGATGCGGGCATGAAGCACGACCGAAAAGATGACGTGCAGGCCGAGCGCCATGCCGAGCGGCAACAGGATCAACAGCAGCGGGCGCCGTTCGCCGAGGGCCAAGGCGACCGCAAATGTCGTCGCGGCGGTGAAAACGATGCCGCCGAGGACCGTCCAGACACTTAGAAGAAGCCCCGGCACGAGGACCACGGCGATGCGTCCGAAGGTGAAGATCCGCGGCGACGCTTCGGCGCTGTCGGCATCCTCCACCGACGGAGCCTGCCGAAAGAGCTTGAAGACGATAACGGCCACAAGACAAAGCAGGGCGATGGTCAAAGCGGTGGGAAACAGCCGGGCCTCAAAGCTGAGCCCGTAGGCTTGCCGCCAGTAGGCGACGACGAAGACCAGCATCGCCGCCGGCACCACCAGTTCGCCGAAGGGAAATCTCTTGGTCATGGTCTCAATCCGGATTGCGTCGGGGCGGATGCGCTTGTGGCCCATCCGCCCGTCCCACCCTCATCGTGATCAAAGAACCCGGATAGCTTTCCGGACCCTTGCGAGCTCCCGGAAAGGCGGCCGGCCTATTCCGTGATGCCTTTGACCGATTTGGCGGTCGCGTCGAACGAGGACTGGAACTGTTCGCCCGGCGCCCGCTTGGACAGATCGTCCAATCCGGACTTTTCGACGGCGGCAAGATAGCTGTCGGAGTTCATCGCCTTCAGGATCGCATCCTGCAGCGTCTTGTAGTGGTCCGGATAGTCGTCCTTCATCGCCGTCTGCACCGCATAGATGCCGAAACGGGCCAGGAAGTCCGGCGCCGGGACCTCGACACCGTATTTCGGCATCACGTCTTTCATCACCTCGGCTTCCGGCCAGCGCGGGCTCGGCCCATCGGACGCAATCAGAAGGGCCCGCGACTGGTCGCGAATGTTCATGCGCGAGAAGTCGTCACCAAGAGCGGCGGTGACATGGCCGCCGAGCATGGCATTGGCCGCATCGCTGCCGCCACCATAGCCGACGATGCGCACGTCGAGATCCATCGATTTGATGAGCCATTTCGCGAACAGCTCCTGGGCCCCGCCTTGGGCGGCGGAAATCGTCAGTTCGCCGGGATTTTCCTTCGCAGCCGTCACGAAGTCGTCGAACGTCTCGTAGGGGCTGTCCTTGGCGACCAGCAGGATGCGCGGGTCGGTCACGTCCACGACGATCACCGACAGGTCGTCACGGGAGAACGGGGCGTTGTTCAGAAGCGGCCCCATGGTCAGATCCGGCTCGTTGGTCGCCAGCAGGATCGGCGCGTCGGCCGGCTCCCTGAGGACGGCCATCGCGGCGACCTGGCCGCCACCGCCGGGGAGGTTCTGAACGGTCACCGGAACCCCGAGCACCTCTTCCAAAGGTCCCGACAGCAGGCGAGCCTGCCGATCGCTGCCGCCGCCGGCGGAATAAGAGACGATGATCTGGACAGGCTCTGTCGGCCAATCCTGTGCGGCCGCCTGGGAGGCGGCGCCGAAAGCCAAGCCGGCTGCGAGGGTCGCGCCCAGGCAGCGGCGAACGAACGATGCGCCAATCATGTTGCTGGTTCCCCTTTTTCTTTCGATCGCCTGCGCAACCCGCACTAGGCAATCGGTCTTGCCGCAAGCACCGACATGCCCTGCGACTGCTCGAAATGCCATGGCCTTGCCCGGCTCATGACGGGGTTGAGAATAAAGAGCCTAGTCAACTAGTCAAGTTCGAGACTGCGACTCCAAGCTCACTCGTTCTGCCGGACCTGATAGGGAATTCGGAACTGCTCCTTATAGAAGGACTCGCCGAACACCAGCGCCCGGCCCTCCGCATTGCACAGCGTGTAGTCGCGGATGAGCAACGGCGCCCCTTGCTGAACGTTGAGCAGCTCGCTCAGGGTCGCCCCGGCCGATCCCACCCGAATGACGCCTTCGATGGCGGCGACCGGCTGCTTGATCACCTCCTCAAGGATGCGATGAATCGAGAGGGTGTTCAGAGCACTGACCGTGAGCTGGTCGCCGATATCGGCCGGAATAAAGCGGCGCTCCAGGCTGAGCGGCACCGCGTTGGCCAAGCGCACGCGCTCAAGGAGGTAGATCGAGCCCTTTGGCTCGCCGAGCGCCGCAGCCGCCCTGGAATCATCCGTCACGCCGAACCCGAGCAGGCGGTAGGAAATGCGCTCTCCGCTTGCCGCAACCTGCTCGTCGAAGGACCGGATCCGCGTCGTCTCGAACGGAATCGTCAGGTCGGGCTGAAGAACGAACGTGCCGCTGCCGGCCCGCCGCTGGACCAAGCCTTCGAAGACGAGCTCCTGCAGCGCGCGGGCGACGGTTGCCCGCGTCGTTTTGAAGCGACTGGACAGCTCCTTCTCCGACGGAAGGCGCTCGCCAGGAGCGAACTCGCCGGACTCGATGCCGTTGCGAATGAAATCGCGGATCTGGACGTAAAGCGGCGTGAATGCGCTGGACGGCGGCACGGGGTTTCCTTCGGACTTGAAATGACTATACAACTAGTCATTATAGCGATGCGAAACGGCGGCGAGGTGTCGGCAGCGCCGGTTGACGAAGAAGCATAGTCAACCGCGGCTGCGACTGTCCACGCAGGCGCCGACGGGAACACGGTCGAAACGCGGTGAGGCGAGCATCCATGACCCAACAGGACGCGGCAATGTCCGACGAAGCCCAGAGCCACGCATGGACGGATATCGGGACTTTTGTCGCGGACCGATTCGCGCGGCTCGACGCCGATGACGTGCCGAACGAGGTTCGGGAGACGGTCAGCCAATTCCTGTTGGACACGTTCGGCGTCATCGCCGGCGCCGCCCGTGCCCCGGGCATTTCGGAGATGAATCGGGCCGTAGAGGGCTTCGAGCCGGAAGGCGCCGCGACGGTGCTTCTGGGCGACGCCGGCCGGGGTCCGTCGATCGCCGCCATGCTCAACGGCGCCGCCTCCCACGCGCTGGATTTCGACGACCAGCACGATCCCGCCCGCGTCCACGTCTTCTGCGTCGTCCTTCCGGCCGCTCTTGCCGCCAGCGAGGCGAAGGGCGGCGTCGACGGCCGGACCTTCACGACCGCCGTCGCCTGTGGCGTGGAACTGTTCTGCCGGCTCGGGCTGGCCTGCTACAACAGCCTTGGCAAGGGCTGGCACCCGACTACCGCGCTCGGGTCGCTCGCCGCCGCCCTCACCGCCGGCCGCATCTTTGGCCTCGACGGCGAGAGGATGGCCCACGCGCTCGGCCTCGCCTTCACCCAGATGAGCGGCACCACCCAATTCATTGCCGACGGGGCGCTCGCCAAGCGCATGGGGCCTGGCTTTGCGGCCCGCAACGGCGTGCTGGCCGCCCGGCTTGCCGCAACCGGCGTCACCGGCCCCGTCCGCTTCCTGGAAGGCAAGGCCGGCCTGTTCACCCTCCACGAACGCGGCGAAGTGAAGCCGGAGATCCTGCGCGATGGCATTGGCGAGCGTTGGCACCTGCTCGACCTATCCATGAAGCCCTATCCATGCTGCCGCTGCGTGCACTCCACAATCCAGCTCGGCCTGGAGCTCTATGAAGAGGGCATCCGGCCGGACGACGTCGTTTCCGGAACCATCGTTCTTGGCGAGGTCAACGCCGGCATCGTCGGAGCCCCGTTCGTGCCCGATCACGCCAATCCGGTGGTCCACGCCCAGTTCAACGCCTGCTACGGCCTCGCCGCGGCTCTGACCGACGGCCGCGTCGGGCTCGCCACCTACACGGCCGACCGGGTGCGCGCACCGGAAAGCGCGCTCGCCACCTGCTTCGAGGTGACGGTTCCCGGAACCATTGAAGCCACGGCGATCGCACCCGCCGCCATCGAACTCGTGCTGAAGGACGGGCGAACCGTCGCCAAGCGCACGGAAACGATGAAGGGCTCACCGGACCAGCCAATGAGCGAGGACGAGATCTTCGCCAAGTTTGCGGACTGTCTCGCCTGGGGATTCGGAGCCGACCGGGCGGCGAGCGCTAAGCTCGCCGAGGCCATCCTGGCCCTCGAATCCGCTTCCGACGTCCGTGACGTCGTCACCGCGTTCCGCGCGGTTCGTGCGGGTGCCTGAGACAGCTCGCACGCCAACAAGGATGGCACGAAAGGCATCATGACCAAGCAGCGTTTTCGCCTCGGCGTCGATATCGGAGGCACCTTCACCGACATCGTCATGATCGGCGACGACGGGCAGGTCTTCTCCAAGAAGATCCTCTCCACGCCGAAGGACTATTCCGAAGCCATCGAAGTCGGCTCGCGCGCGCTCTTTAAGGAGCTTGGCGTCGAGCCGGGACAGGTCCGGGAGTTCGTGCACGCCACCACGGTGGCCACCAACACCATCATCGAGCGCAAGGGTGCCAAGGTCGGGCTCGTCACCACGCGCGGTTTCCGCGATGTGCTGGAGATCGCCCGATTTCGGACGCCCCGCCTCTATGACATCACCTACCGCAAGCCGGACCCGCTGGTCCCGCGCGATCTCCGCTTCGAGGTCGAGGAGCGCATCGGCGCCGGTGGCGAGGTCGTCACCGAGCTGAACGAGACCGGGCTTGAGGAAATCGCCACCGCTTTCGAGGCGGCCGGCGTCGAAGCCGTCGCCATCGCGTTGATCAACTCACACGTCAACGCCGACCACGAGCAACGTCTGGCCGCGTTCTTCCGCAAGCGGATGCCGAACGTAATGGTCACGGCCTCGTCCGATCTCGTCCCCCAGATCGGCGAATATGAGCGCACCTCGACCACGGTGGTGAACGCCTATCTCCGGCCGATCGTCACGCGTTATGTCGAGTCGCTGAAGGGGCGCCTCGACGCCATGGGGATTATCGCCCCGCTGATGATCATGCAGTCGTCCGGCGGTATCGCTCCCGGCAACCTGGTCAAGGACCAGCCGATCACCATCATCGAAAGCGGCCCGGCCGCCGGTGTGCTGGGCGGGGCCCGCCTTGCCCAGTATCTGGGTCTCGGCGACATGCTCGTTTTCGACATGGGCGGGACCACGGCCAAGGCGACCCTGACGGAGAATGGCGCCTACACCATCTCGCCGGAGACCGAGGTCGGCGGCGAGCCCGTACTCGGCGCCCGCATGGTGCGCGGCGCAGGCTATCCGGTGCAGGTGCCGACCATCGATATCGCCGAGGTCGGCGCCGGTGGCGGCAGCCTGGCCGCCGTCGACAGCGCCGGCGGCATCGCCGTTGGGCCGCGCAGCGCCGGCTCCGAGCCGGGCCCCGTCGCCTACGGGCGCGGCGGAACGCAACCGACCGTGACCGATGCCAACCTCATGCTCGGCTATCTCAATCCCCAGGCGTTGGTCTCCGGCGAGCTTTCGCTCGACGGCGAGGCCGTGAAGACGGCGTTTGCGAAGCTTTCGGGCGAGTTGTCGGTGGAGGAGACCGAAGCGGCCTACGGCGTCCATCTGATCGCCAACGCCACCATGCTGCGCGCCCTGCGCGGCGTGACGTCGGAAAAGGGTCGCGACCCTTCGCACTTCTCCATGATGGCGATCGGCGGCAACGGACCGGTGCACGCCTGCTCGCTGGCCGAAGAGGCCGGGGTCAGCCGGGTGGTCATGCCGCCCGTCGCCGGCCTCTACTCCGCCCTTGGCATGCTCTTCGCCGATGTCGAGCATCAGCTCGTCTCCGCCTTCTATCACCGCTTCGACGAGACCGACCGACACGCCCTGCAGCGGGCGATCGACGGCCTCGTCGCGCAAGGGCGCGAACTTCTAAACGGTCAGGGCTTCGCCCCTGAGGCTCACGACATCCGCATCGAGATCGACATGAAATATGTCGGCCAGACCGCTCCGCTCACCGTTGTGCTGCCCGGCACCACCGCCAGCGAAGAGGCCGTCGACGCGCTCGTGGAAGCCTTCCATACGCAGCACGGCCAGACCTTCGGCTACGCCTCGCGCGGCGAGCCACTGCAGTTCGTGGCGGTGAAGGCCGTCTGTCGCGGGGTCCCGGACGCGCCCCGCATGCCCGAGCAGTGCCGCCGCGGCAACGAGCGCAGCCTCGGCGCGACCGGCCGCAAGGCCTATTTCGGCCTGGCGCATGGCTGGTGCGACACGCCTGTGATCACCCGGGTCGAACTTAAGGACGCGCCGCGCGCGGGACCGCTGATCGTGGAGGAATACGACACGACCTGCGTTATCCGGCCGGGCTGGCAGGCCAGCCTCGATCACTGGAACAACATCCACCTCACGCGTACCGGAGAGGCACAATGAGCGACATCAGCCCAATCCGGCGCGAGCTTCTGAAGAACGCTCTCGTCACGATCGCCGACAACGCGCTCGTCATGGTGACGCGCACCGCGCGCACGGCGAACGTGAAGAACTCGATGGACTTCTCCGCCGCCATCTGCGACGGCGACGGCAACCTTGCCGCCCAGGGGCTCGCCGTTCCGGTCCATCTCGGCGTCGTCATGCCCGCCCTCAGGGGCTGCCTCGATTATTTCGGCGACGATATCCGCGAAGGCGACGTCCTCGCCTCCAACGATCCCTATTCCGGCTGCTCGCACCTCAACGACATCTTCACCTTCAAGCCGGTCTATGTGGACGGCAAGCGGGTGGCCTTCGTCGTCCTGGTGCTGCACCACACCGATCTCGGTGGCCGGGTGCCCGGCGGCAACGCCGCCGACAGCCAGGAGATCTTCGAGGAAGGGCTGCGGCTGCCGCCCGTGAAGATGCGCGACGGCGGCCAAAACAGCGACGCCGTCTTCCGCATCATCGAGGCCAACACCCGCATTCCCGAGCGCGTCATGGGCGACCTGCATGCCCAGCTCGCCGCCCTCGACGAGGCGTCCCGCGAGGTGGAGAAGATCGCCCGCCAGATGACGCCGGCCACCTTCGGCAGCTATCTCGTCGATCTCGTCGACTATGCCGAGGAGCTGACCCGCAACTCCATCACCGAACTTCCCGACGGCGAAGTCGAATTCGATGAGTGGAACGACGACGACGGTGCCGGCCACGGGCCGATCCACCTGCACCTGAAGCTCACCAAGAAGGGCGACGAGATCGTCTGCGACTTCACCGGCACCCAGGACGACACCGGTGGCGCGGTCCACTGCAATTGGGAATTCGCGGTCTCCTGCACCTATGCGGCGCTGCGCACCGTGCTGGCCGCCGAGATCCCGAACAATGCCGGCCTCTACCGGCCGATCACGGTGACGGCGCCGAAGGGCACCTTCATTTCCGTGCAGTTTCCCGCAGCCGTCGGATCGCGCGGCCAGATCGGCTTCCGCCTGCGCTCCATCGTGCTGGGCGCGCTCGCCAAGCTGGTGCCGGATCGCATGCCCGCCTGCGCCGGCGGATCGGAGTTCGCGCTGGCGGCTTCGGGCCGGACGGAGACGGGGCGTTCGTTCCTGCACCTGGAGTTCCACAACAACACCGGCCTCGGCGGCGGGCCCGACCGGGACGGCCAGGATGCCGGCCCCTACTGCATCGGCAACCTCGCCAACGTGCCGATCGAGCTGATCGAAAGCGAAAACCCGATCCGGGTGGAGCGCTACGAGTTCCTGCCGGACACCGGCGGATCCGGCGAATTCCGCGGCGCTCTCGGCATCGTGCGCGACTATCGCTTCCTGACCGACAACGTCCGGGTCCAGGTGCGCTCCGATCGCTACACCTCACAGCCCTGGGGGCTGTTCGGAGGCGGTCCGGGGGCCGGCGGCAAGCTCACCCTCAATCCCGGCACAGAGCGCGAGGAGGCGCTTCCCTCCAAGTTCATCCGGACCCTCGGCAAGGGCGACGTCCTGAACGCGGAGATGGCCGCGGCCGGCGGCTATGGCGCCCCGGAGAAGCGGGACCGGGCGGCCATTGCCCGGGACATCGCCGAAGGCAAGATGAGCCTTGAACATGCCCGCAAGGTCTATGGCTATGTGGAGCGGGAGGCCATCGAGGCGTGAAGCCCAGCGCCAATGCCCATCTGATCGGCGAAGACGATGCGCGGCGGCGACTTCTCACGCCGTCGCTCCTGATCGACCGCGCCCAACTCGATGCCAACATCGCCAAGATGCAGTATCTTTGCGATGAGGCCGGCGTGGCGCTGCGACCGCATGGCAAGGCGCACAAATCGTCCGCGCTCGCAAAGCGTCAGATCGCGGCCGGAGCCGCCGGGGTCTGTGTGGCCACGCCGGGCGAAGCGGAGGTCTTCGCCGATGCCGGCGTCCGCGACATTCTGCTGACCTCGACCTTCGCGAGTTCGCAGGCGATCACCCGGGTCGCGGACGTCGCCGCCGGCGGCGTCCGCCTGTCCTGCGTGGTCGATCATCCGCATGTGGCCGATGCGATCGCGTTCCAGGCACGGCATCGTGGTGTGGCGGTCCCCCTCCTCGTCGATCTCGACATGGGCCGCCAGCGCGCCGGCGTCGCCGGACCTGAGGACGCCGTTACCCTGGCCCGCCGCATCCTGGCGCTCGAGGGCGTGAAGCTGGACGGCCTCCAGGCCTATGCCGGCCATCTCTCCCACGCCCGCGACTTTGCCGAACGCAAGGCAGGCGCTGCCGAGGCAACATCCCGGATCTCGGCCGTTTTGGAGGCGCTGGAAAACACCCTGGACCATCGGCCGCAACGGGTGACCGGCGGCAGCACCGGCGCCCTGGTCCTGGAACTCGCCGGCGGGATCTACACCGAGCTGCAGTGCGGATCCTACGCCCTCATGGATACCGAATATGCTGCCGTCGACCCCGATGGCAGCGGCGCGCCGATGTTCGCGCCGAGCCTGTTCGTCGCCACCTCGGTGACCAGCGCCAACCATCCGGGTCTGGCGACCGCCGATGCCGGCGAGAAACGGCTTGCCTCGAAATATGGCGTGCCGCCCCAAATCGTGCGCGGGGCACCCGAGGGCACGACCTATGCCGCCACCAGCGACGAGCACGGCCGCATCACGCTGCCCGAAGGCACCATGCTCGCGCTCGGAAGCCTGATCGAGCTCGTCGTTCCCCATTGCGACCCGACGATCAATCTCTACGACCATCTACACGTCTTCGAGGGCGACCGCCTGAAGGAGATCTGGCCGATCGACGCCCGCGGGGCTTGAGGCACTTCCCCCCCGCCCGGCGCGCCTCTTGTCCCCGCAGCCCTGTCCAGGCCAACCGGTTTCCACTTGGCCTGGAAGCGCTCTCGAGATATCGTTCTTGAACAGGCTTGGCCCGCGCCTCCTCCCTCCGCACTGGGGAAGTATCCGACATACAGGGCCTTCAGATCACCGAACCGTCTGTACGAGCCGTCGCATAAGGAGGGATTGCGGTTTTCGCTCGCAACGGAGGTTCGTTGAATGAGATTGTCCGCTCCCATCTATCGCCTGAAGCACCGGGCCAAGCTTCATGCCCGCAGCGAAAGGATCGCGCTGGGCAAGGCCCTGGACCACGTCGCGCGGGAGGAAGGCTTCGCTACGTGGGGCCTGCTCGCCGCGGCCTATGCGCGAACCTCGCCGTCCAAGGTCCTGCTTTCTCGTCTGGGAAATGGCGATCTGTTGCTTCTGGGCGCCCGTCCGGGACATGGAAAGACCGCGATGGGGCTGCAGCTTCTGCTCGACGCCGCGCACGAAGGCAGGCGCGCCATCTACTTCACCCTGTTCCACACCCGGGCCGAGGCCATCGGCCAATTCCAGGCGATCCGCGCAACGCCGGCGGACCTCGGTCCCCCGCTGTCGATCGTCACCTCCGACGCGATCGGGGCCGACTTCATCATCCGCTCGATGTCCGATGCCGCGCCCGGCACCCTCGCGCTGATCGACTATTTGCAGCTTCTGGATCAGGAGAAGACCAAGCCCGACCTCATGACGCAAATCGCCGCTCTGCAGAGCTTTGCGCAGAAGCGGGGGGTCATCCTGGTTTTCCTCTCCCAGATCCAGCGCTCCTATGATCCCGCCAGGAACCCGCTTCCGGCCTTGCGAGACATCAGCCGGTCCGACGCCTTCGATCCGGCGGCATTCTCCAAGACCTGCTTCCTGCACGATGGCAACGTCGCATTTCAAAGCGCTGCCGACCGACAATAGAGCGCGTTCGAGGACGCCCGAATCGGCGCACGCGCCAGAGGCTGGACCATCGGCACTTTGACAATTCGCGCTTGATAGACTTGGTTTCCATTTGGCCATCGGCGACGCCGGATCAGATCTGTGAGCATGGCTGCTGGTTGCGCGACGCCGCTGGGCGATCCGCAATCGGCAGCCACGCTTGGAAGGAAAGAAGACCGTTTATGTCCGCAAGTGGTGAAAGGCCGGAGGCGTCAGAACGATCAGACACATCCCCTTCCGACTGTGCGCACCGTTTTGCTGTGGCACCTTTGATGGATTGGACCGACCGGCACTGCCGCGTGTTTCATCGGCGGCTGTCGCGGCGAGCGCTGCTCTACACCGAAATGGTCACTGCCAACGCGGTCGTTTATGGCGACCGGGAGCGGCTGTTGGGCTTTTCTCAAGAGGAGCATCCGGTCGCGCTGCAGCTTGGTGGCAGCGATCCCGCACTTCTGGCCGAAGCCGCGCGGATCGGGGCCGACACCGGCTACGATGAGATCAATCTCAACGTCGGCTGCCCGTCCGACCGGGTTCAGGGTGGCTTTTTCGGCGCCTGCCTGATGGCCGATCCGGACCTCGTCGCCCGCTCGGTGGCGGCGATGAAGGCGGCCGTCGCCCTGCCCGTCACCGTCAAATGCCGCATCGGCATCGACGATCAGGATCCGGAAATCGCGCTCGACCGGCTCGCCGACGCCGTTGTCGCCGCCGGCACGGACGCGCTCTGGGTCCACGCCCGGAAGGCCTGGCTCAAAGGCCTGTCGCCAAAGGAAAACCGAACGGTGCCCCCGCTTGACTACGATCGGGTCTATCGGCTGAAGGCACGGCTCGGCTCTCTGTTCGTCGGCATCAACGGCGGCATCGACACCCTGGCCGCCGCGCGCGACCACTTGGCCCATGTGGACGGCGTCATGCTGGGCCGCGCCGCCTATCAGACGCCCGGCCTGCTTGCCGCCGTCGACCGACTGATCTACGGCGAAGCCGGACCGGATCCCGATCCGCTTGCCGTCGCCGAGGGTCTGCTTGCCTATCTGGACACGCTGGTTGCGGCCGGCCATCGCCCCTCCGCGCTCACCCGCCATATGCTCGGCCTCGTCCATGGCCGGCCCGGCGCCAGGGCGTTCCGACGCCATCTGACCGAAGCTGCACGGGCGCCGAACGCCGGCGCCGAGGTGCTGGCAGAGGCAATAGCCCTGGTTCGCGCCGCGGACGACGGCGCACGCGCCGGCACGCTGACGGCGGCCTGACGGCGGCCTGACGTCGTCCGCCTCCCCCTCCGGAACGCGGTTTCGAACGGCGAAAGGCGTCCCCTGCTGTCGGGAGGCCCTTGCCGCAGGCGCGCCGTTCGCTCCGTCACGATCCGGCCGCGACACGCACCCCGCCGCACCGGTCGCGAAACCGGACGTTGATCTTAAACAAATTCAAGCGTTCAATTCGCCTGTAGCCTTCCGTCGCAGTGTGGCGAACCGACGCGTCTGGGGGGAGACCGGGCAACCGCAACAAAGAAAACGATTGAGGAAACACGCCAAGATGTTCGAAGGGAACGTTCATCGCCTTGCCCCGCCACGGACCCTCATGGTCGGGACCGGACGACCGGAAGTCCGCCGCATCACGTTGGCCGATGTCTACGATTCCTTCGCCGAAGGCATGGCGGACTGGCGCGAAACGCCCCTGTTCGGGATGCTGTTCGGTGCCGTCTACGCCGTCGTGGGCGCCCTCCTCATCTGGTATTTGAACAGCCATAACCGGGTCTATCTGGTGGTGCCCGCGCTCAGCGCCTTTCTCCTGATCGGCCCCGGGATCGCGCTTGGGCTTTACGAGATCAGCCGGCGCCACGAGGACGACGAACCCATCCTCCCCCGCGCGATCTATCTGGCGGGCCTGCGTCATGGCGGCGCCCAAATCGCGGTATTCGGCTGTGCCTTGGCGGTCATTGCCGTGACCTGGCTCGCAACCGCCGATTTCATCCACGATCAGATCTATGGCCACCCGGTCTGGACGATTGCCGGCCTGGTCGAGGCCGTCTTCACCACCTGGCAAGGCGCCCGCTATGCCGCGATCGGAATCGCGGTCGGGGCCGTTTTCGCGATCCTCACCTTCTGCCTGTCGGTGATCGCCGCCCCCATGCTCTTGGACCGGGACGTGGACGCGTGGAACGCCGTCACCACCAGCATCGCGGCGGTCGCGCGCAGTCCGGTCGCCTTCCTGGTCTACGCCATTCTCGTCACCGCGGTGATCGCCGCGGGCCTGGCGGCCTTCCTGATCGGGCTTCTGGTCGCGCTGCCGGTCGTCGGCTTCGCCACCTGGCACCTTTATCGCCGCACCATCGTCTGGTGAGCGGCCTATAGCGGCAAGGCGCTGGTCTCTTTCAGCGTTTCCAGCACGATCGAGGTCTTCACGTGCAAGACCGAATCGTGGGGCAGCAGCGTGTCGTTGACGAAGGCCGACAGCGCCCTCAGGTCCTTCACGACCACTTTTAAGAGATAGTCCATCTCGCCGGTCAGGGCGTGTGCCTCCAACACTTCCGGACAGCCGTTCACCAGCCGGTCGAAACGCTGTGCATTGTCCCGGTTGTGGGTTGCGAGCGTTACGGAAATGAAGGTCGCGAGCCCAAACCCCAGCCCATCGCGGTCCAGCCGGGCGCCGTAGCGTCGAATCACGCCGTCCGCCTCCAGCCGCGCCCGCCGGCGCGAACATTGGGAGGCCGACAGGTTTATCCGCTCCGACAGCTCCGCATTGGTCAGCCTGCCATCCTCCTGCAGTGCCAGCAGGATCTTGCGATCGTAGCCATCCATGCACGACTCCCGCATTCAAAGGTAAGATTCCGCACACTCCACGCATAGTGAGCCCTTACGCGCGGCAATCTGCAAGCCCGTTGCGGCCCAAATGCGCGATACTTGCTCGATTGACGGTCGCGGTCGCCCCTTCCCGGCCGCGTGAGCTCAGGAGGAGAAGCCATGGGTCCGTTCCCGCACGATGCACCGCCCGCCACCATTTCCGCCGAGAACCCGGCCGGCACCGACGGCTTCGAGTTCGTGGAATTCTCCAGCGACGAACCGGAGAAGCTGGAAGACCTATTTGCCAAGATGGGCTTCGCGCCGGTGGCCAAGCACAGGACAAAGGCGATCACGGTCTGGCGCCAGGGCGACGTGAACTATCTCCTCAATGCCGAGCCGGAGAGCTTCGGCCGCCGTTTCGTCGACCAGCACGGCCCCTGCGCGCCGTCGATGGCCTGGCGCGTCGTCGATGCCAAGCACGCCTTGGCACACGCCGTCGCTCAGGGCGCCACGCCCTACGAGGGAGACGACAAGAGCCTGGACGCGCCCGCGATCGTGGGAATCGGCGGCTCGCTGCTTTATTTCGTGGACACCTATGGCGACAAGGGCTCGCCCTATGCGGCGGAATTCGAGTGGCTGGCCGAGCGCGATCCGAAGCCGGAAGGCGTCGGCTTCTATTTCCTCGACCACCTGACCCACAACGTCTATCGCGGCAACATGGACAAGTGGTGGGACTTCTACCGCGAGCTGTTCGGCTTCACCCAGATCCATTTCTTCGACATCGAGGGCAAGCTCACAGGTCTGGTCAGCCGGGCGATCACGTCGCCGTGCGGCAAGATCCGTATTCCGCTCAACGAATCCACCGACGACAAGAGCCAGATCGAGAGCTACCTGAAGAAATATCGCGGCGAAGGCATCCAGCACATCGCGATCGGGACCGAGGCGATCTACGACGCCACCGACAAGCTCGCCGACAACGGTCTCCAGTTCATGCCGGGCCCGCCGGATGCTTACTACGAGATGTCCCATGACCGCGTACAAGGCCACGACGAGCCGATCGAGCGGATGAAGAAACATGGCATCCTGATCGACGGCGAAGGCGTCGTGGGCGGCGGCGAGACCAAGATCCTGCTGCAGATCTTCTCCAAGACCGTGATCGGGCCGATCTTCTTCGAGTTCATTCAGCGCAAGGGCGACAACGGCTTCGGCGAAGGCAACTTTCGTGCCCTGTTCGAATCGATCGAGGAAGAGCAGATCCGCACCGGCGAACTTTCCGCCTCGGCGGCGGAATAGGCCTTTCCCGTTCCGGCAGAAACCGGTTTCTCCGCCTCCGGTCGCGCGCTACATCTGAGCGAATACCAGGTTCAAGCGAACGACCATTGGAGAGGACCGATGCCGGAGATCCGCGATCCATTCTCGTCGGAGGCGCGGCCGGTGCTGGAAGGCCGGCGCGGTGCAGTTTCAGCGGCTCATCCGCTGGCCGTCGCCGCCGGCCAGGAAATGCTGGTCGCCGGCGGCAACGCGGTGGACGCGGCCATTGCCGCCCAGGCCGTGCTGTGCGTGGTCGCCCCGGAAGCCTGCGGGTTGGGCGGCGACATGCTGGCGCTGGTGAGAGGCCCCGACGCACGAATCACCGCGATCAACGGCACGGGGCTCGCCCCCGCCGGCTATCAGGGGGAGCGTCCAGAGGGCGCCAACGCCATCACCGTTCCCGGCATCGTCTGTGCCTGGTGCGAGGCCAGTGAGCGCTTCGGCAGTCTCAGCCTTGGCCATTGTCTGCAGCCTGCAATCGAGATCGCCCGTGCCGGCTTTCGGATTCCGAACAGGCTGGAGACCGCCCGAAACGAGCAGCATACGCGCCTGCTTGAGGGTGGTGCCGGCGATTGGGCGTTGATGGGACTTGGTCGGGGCGGCCGGTTCGTGCAGCCGGCCCTTGCGGATCTCCTGAGCGCGATCGGCGACACCGGCCGAGTGGCCTTCTACCAAGGCGAAATCGCCGATGCGATCGCCTCAGCCGTCGGTGCGCTTGGCGGCCGTCTGGCGGCTGAGGATCTCGCCGCCCATGAAACCGTCCTTGCCGAGCCGAACGTGACCCGCTTTGCCGGCGTGGACGTGGCGACACAGCCCCCGATGACCCAGGGCATCCTTCTCAACATGGCGCTGAACGGGCTGGAGCAGGCCGGTGCCTTGGCCGACGATCAGGCGGATCATGCCGGCGTCGAGCTGACCGAGGCGGCCTTCAGCTACCGGGCACGCGTTGGGGAAGGGAAGGCGCTTCTCGACCAAAAGCTTCGGATCAATCTGGAGCGCGCCCAGCGCCGTGGTGGCCCGCGCGCCTATCTCCACACCGCCGGGGTGGCGACCTCCGACGCTGACGGCATGGTGGTCTCCTCGCTGATCAGCGTGTTCGACGATTTCGGCTCGTGCGTGTTCGTGCCGAAGGGGGGCTTCGTGCTGAACGATCGTGCCGCCGGGTTCGGGGCCGCGCCAAACGATCCCGCCCCTTCCAAGCGTCCGGTCCACACGCTTGCGCCCTCCATGGTGACGGCGAAGGACAGCGTGCTTGCGCTGGCGACCCCCGGCGCCGACGGCCAAGTGCAGACGCTGCTGCAGGTGATCTCCAAGATCTACCGGGACGGGCGCGACGTGGCGTCGGCAATCGCCGCGCCGCGCTGGCGCAGCGAAAATCGCGATCTCCTGATCGAACGCAGCCATCCGGAAATCGCCGCCCTCCGCAGGCGCGGCCACAGCCTGAAAGTGCTCGACGATGGCGACAGCACGTTCGGCGGACTGGTGGTGGCGGGCATCAACGACGGGGCTCCGCTTGCCGGCGCCGACTGGCGCCGCGAGACCTGGTGCGGCGTGGCTTAAGCGACATAGGCAAAGGCGCCGGACAGGACCAGAATCGCAGCCGCGAGGATCACGATCGCGATCGAAAGAATGTCGATGATGCGCCGGTTCATCGACCAGGGCGATCGGCGGCCGACGATGTCGCCGATCACCGCGGCCGGACTTAAACCGACAGCCAGAAGCAGCGAGGCCCGATCGACCCCGCCGGCCACCAGATGCCCGGTGAGCGCCGCGACCGTCAAAAGCGTGAACACAGTGATCAGCGTCGCGCGGCGCGCTTCCAGGCTCACGTCCTTCAGCCGCATCAGATAGAGCAGCAGCGGCGGGCCGGGCATGGCGGCCAGGATGTTCAAGATCCCGGCGCAGAAGCCGCTGACCGCGCCGCCCTGCCAGCTCGGCTCGAGCGGCCTCGGCTCGCCGACCAACGGCACCAGCGCCGACAAGACCGCGACGCCGACCAGGATCCTGAGCGTCGGCTCGTCCACCGCCGACACGATAGCCAAGCCGACGGGAATCGCCAGGAAACCGGCACCGAGCATCCACGGCAGGAAATGCCAACGGGTCTCGTTCACGATCAGATTGACGTTACGCGCGGAGAGAACAAGCTGCAGGAACAGCGCCACCAGCACCGAGCGGGTCGGACCGATCATCAACGTCAGGAGGGAGACCATCACCATCGCAAAGCCGAAGCCGGTCATTCGTCTGATCGCGGCTGCGAATGCGGCGATGGCGCATCCGGCCACAAAGACTTGCCAGGACATTGCGAGGAATCCGGTTGAAGCGGCGGGTGTGAGCGGGACACTACAAGACCGCGGTCTCGGCTGAAACCGGCCGGAGCGCGCGGAACGGGCAACAAGAGGCCGCAACGGCCGGGGGAGAGAACACAGCCATGATAGACCAGATCGCAGTCGTCGGCGCCGGCCTGATGGGCCACGGCATCGCGTTGACCTTCGCCCGCTCCGGGCGCCGGGTGACGGTTCAGGACCCGAACGAGGCCGCACGCGCAGACCTTGCCGATCGGATCCGGGTGAGTGCGGAGGCAATCGGCTGCGACGCGGCGGAAACGGACGCGCTTCTGTCGCGCATTGCCGTGACCGACGCGATCCCAGCCGCCGTGGCGGACGCCGACCTGGTGTTCGAGGCCGCACCGGAAAAGCCGGCGCTGAAGCAGGCGCTGTTTGCCGAGATCGAGGCGGCGGCAAAGCCGGATTGCCTGTTCGCCTCCAACACCTCGGTGATTCCGATTTCCACCATCATGGGCGGGCTCACCCGGCGCGGCCGCGCGCTCGGCACCCATTGGTGGAACCCGCCTCACATGATCCCGCTGGTGGAGGTGATCCGCACCGAGTGGAGCGACGACAGCGCGATCGACGCCGTGTTCGATCTTCTGGTGGAGGTCGGCAAGCGCCCTGTCCGGGTCGAAAAGGACGTGCCAGGCTTCATCGGCAACCGGCTGCAGCTCGCCCTCTGGCGCGAGGCCGTCAGCCTGGTGGAAAAGGGGATCTGCGACGCCGATGCCGTCGACACCGTGGTCAAGGAGAGCTTCGGCCGCCGACTGGCGGTGATCGGCCCGCTGGAGAACGCCGACCTGGTCGGCACTGATCTCCTGCTCGACATCGCGCGGGTAATCTTCTCCGACCTGGAAAGCCGTCCCGATCCTTCCCCCTATCTGGAACAGCTCGTGGAAACCGGCCGGCTCGGCATGAAGTCCGGCGAAGGCTTTCACCATTGGAGCAAGGAGGAGGCCGCGGCCCTGCACCGCCGGCTCGCGACCCATCTGAAGCGGCTGGAGACCATTCTGGAGGCCTAACGACCGCTCCGTTTCGGCTGGAAACGCAAAAAGCGCACTCAGCGCGGTTGCCTACCGACGCTGAGTTGCCTATGTCCCGGGGTCCCCGCCCAAAAAACCGAAGGGACTCGCCGATGATCCGCACGCCCTACTATCTGATCGACAAGGCGGCGTTGCAGCGGAACATGGAGATCATCGACCGGGTGCGGGAGCTTTCCGGCGCAAAGGCGCTGCTGGCGCTGAAATGCTTCGCCACCTGGTGCGTGTTCGATCTGATGCGCGCGCACATGGACGGCACCACCTCCTCCTCGCTCTACGAGGTGCGGCTGGGGCGCGAGAAGTTCGGCGGCGAGACCCATGCCTACAGCGTGGCCTACGGCGACGACGAGATCGACGAGGTCGTCTCGCACGCCGACAAGATCATCTTCAATTCGCTCAGCCAGCTCGACCGCTTTACCGCCCAGTCGGAGGGCCTGGTGCGCGGGCTGCGCCTGAACCCGGGCGTCAGCTCGTCGAGCTTCGATCTTGCCGACCCGGCGCGCCCCTTTAGCCGGCTGGGCGAGCGCGATCCTACCCGGATCGAAGCCGCCCTGGACCGGGTTTCCGGCTTCATGATCCACAACAACTGCGAAAACGCCGACTTCGCGCTGTTCGACCAGCTTCTGGACGACATCGAGGCCCGCTTCGGCCCGCTTCTTTCCAAGGTCGATTGGGTCAGCCTCGGCGGCGGCATCCACTTCACCGGCGAAGACTATCCGATCGGCGCATTCGCGGCCCGGCTGAAGGCGTTTTCCGAGCGCTACGGCGTCCAGGTCTATCTGGAGCCCGGCGAAGCGGCGATCACCAACTCCACGACCCTGGAGGTCAGCGTCCTCGACGTGATGGAGAACGAGAAGCGCCTCGCCATCGTCGACAGCTCGATCGAGGCACACATGCTCGATCTCCTGATCTACCGCGCCAGCGCCGAGATCTCGCCGGATGAGGGACCGTATTCCTACATGGTCTGCGGCAAATCCTGCCTGGCCGGCGATATTTTCGGCGAATTCCGCTTCCAGGATCCGCTCCGGATCGGCGACCGGATCTCGCTCCGCGACGCGGCCGGCTATACCATGGTGAAGAAGAACTGGTTCAACGGCGTCAAGATGCCGTCGATCGCGGTCAAGGAACTCGACGGGACGGTCCGCGTCGTGCGCGAATTCGATTTTTCCGACTACGAACACAGCCTTTCTTGAGAAACGCAAGCTGACACAGAACTGATATCGCAAAGGAGCTGATCACCGACATGAAGAAAAACGTCCTCATCATCGGTGCCGGGGGTGTGGCGCAGGTCGTCGCGCACAAGTGCGCCCAGAACAACGATGTCTTGGGGGACATTCACATCGCCTCACGCACCGTGGAAAAAGGCGAGGCGATCGTCTCTTCCGTGGCCGAGACCGATGCGCTCAAGGTTCCCGGCGCGATCGAAGCGCATCAGCTCGACGCCATGGACGTGTCGGCCACCGTCGATCTGATCGACCGGACCGACAGCTCCATCGTGATCAACGTGGGGACGACCTACATCAACATGTCGGTGCTGTCGGCCTGCATCGAGTCCGGCGCCGCCTATATCGACACGGCCATTCACGAAGATCCGCTGAAGGCCCAGGAAGGGGCCCCCTGGTACGAAAACTACGAGTGGAAGCGGCGCAAGGAATGCGACGCGGCCGGCGTGACCGCCGTGCTCGGCGTCGGCTTCGATCCGGGCGTGGTCAACGCCTATGCCGCGCTCGCCCGCGACGACTATTTCGATACCATCGACACGATCGACATCATCGACGTCAACGCCGGCAGCCACAGCCACTATTTCGCGACCAACTTCGATCCGGAGATCAATTTCCGCGAGTTCACCAGCGAAGTCCTGACCTGGCAGAACAACGAATGGGTCTCCAACGAGATGTTTGAGGTGCGCCACGACTGGAACCTGCCGGTGGTCGGCCGCCAGCCGACCTATCTGTGCGGCCACGACGAGATCCATTCGCTGTCGCAGCGCCTGGACGTGCCGACCGTGCGGTTCTGGATGGGATTCGGCGAGCACTACATCAACGTCTTCACCGTGCTCAACAATCTCGGCCTGCTTTCCGAGCAGCCGGTGACCACGGCGGAAGGCCAGGAGGTGGTGCCGCTGAAGGTGGTCAAGGCCGTGCTGCCCGATCCGGCCTCGCTGGCGCCGACCTACACCGGCAAGACCTGCATCGGCGACCTGGTCAAGGGCACCAAGAACGGCAATCCGCGCGAGGTCTTCCTTTACAACGTGGCCGACCATTCCGACGCGTTCGAGGAAGTCGGCAGCCAGGGAATTTCCTACACCGCCGGTGTGCCACCGGTGGCGGCCGCCATGCTGATCGCCGACGGCACCTGGGACGTCGGCCGGATGGCCAACGTGGAAGACCTTCCGCCGAAACCGTTCCTGTCGGTGCTCGGGAAGATCGGACTTCCGACCTGGATTCGGGAAGGCAACCGGCAAGAACCTTTGTTCGCGTAACTCTCTGCCAATGCCGGATTGATTGGGCCCGATCTGGGCCTACTCTAAAACCGGCAGCGCCTCGATCAGCCGGCGGGTGTAATCCTCCGCCGGCTGGCTGAACACCGTTTCGGTGGGACCCGCTTCCACAACCCGCCCGTCGCGCAGCACCACCACGCGCTCGCACATCATCCGCACGACCGCGAGGTCGTGGCTGATGAAGACGAATGACAATCCCATCTCCCGCTTCAGCCGTTCCAAAAGCGTCAGGATCGCCGCTTGGACGGAGACATCCAGCGCGCCGGTCGGCTCGTCGAGCACCAGCAGATTCGGGGAGAGCGCGATCGCCCGGGCGATCCCGACTCTCGCGGCCTGGCCTTCCGAAAGCGTGTGCGGAGGACGCTCAAGAAGCTCCCTCGACAGTTGAACCCGTTCAGCAAGATCCGCGACCGTTTCCTTGAGGCATCCTCCTCCCAGCGCCGCCATCCGCCTCAGCGGTTCGGCAATCGCCTCGAACGCGGTCAGCCTCGGATCGAGGCTGCCGCCGGGATCTTGAAACACGAGCTGGATTCGCCTGCGCTCCGGCATGCGATGAAAGCCACGGGCCGGGATTTTGCCGATTTCCCGTCCTTCGAACCGGATTGCGCCCGCGGATGGATCATCCAACCGGCAGATCAGCCGAGCGAGCGTGCTCTTGCCGGCCCCGCTTTCCCCGACGATCCCAAGGCTTTCGCCTCGCCGAACCTCGAACGACACTCGATCGAGAGCTTGAACGGCACCAAACCGCATGGAGAGATCGGAGACGGCGAGCAGCGGCTCGGCCTCCACCGCGACAGGACGCACCGGCGGCAGCTGTTCGCTTGCGATCGCCTCAATCCCTCGCCCGGTTCGCGGCGTCGCCGCCACAAGCGCCCGCGTGTAGGCGTCGCCCGGCGTCGCCAACACCGACGACGACGGCCCGGTCTCCACGACCCGCCCGGCCTTCATCACGACGATCCGGTCGGCCCGCTTGGCCGCAAGCGCGAGATCATGGGTGACCAACAGCATCGCCATGTCCCGTTCGGCAACGAGTCCGGCTAGCAGTTCCATCACCGCCGCACCGGTGACGGTATCGAGCGCAGTGGTCGGCTCGTCGGCGATCAAAAGCCGTGGCCGCCCGGCCAGCGCGAGCGCAATCAAGGCACGCTGACACTGGCCGCCGGAGAGTTCGTGGGCATAAGCGTTCGCCACGCGCTCCGGATCGGCGATCTTCACTGCCTCCAGGAGCGCCACAACCTCCGCCCGCGCCCCACGCCGCGGCAACGATCGGTGGGCACGGACGGCATCGGCGATCTGCCGGCCGATCCGGCGGATCGGGTTCAGCGCCGCGCGCGGGTTCTGAAAAACCATCGCGATCTCCCCACCGCGCAACACACGCATCCGAGCGGGAGACGCCGTCGTCAGTTCCTCGCGAACAAAGCGGACCGAACCATTGGTAATCGTTGCGGAGGGGGGCAGCAGCCGGGGCACGGTGGCTGCCAACGTGCTCTTGCCCGCCCCGCTCTCCCCCACCGCCGCGACCACCTCGCCCGACGCGATGGACAAGGAGACCTCGCGCAGCGCCGCCTCCTGAGCGCCGTGCCCCCCGTAGCGGACGGAAAGCCCTTCGACCTGCAACACATCCTCAGCCATCCCGGCCCCGCAGGTCGAGCCGGTCGCCGAGACCATCGCCCAGAAGCGTGAAGGCGAGCGCGGCGGCGGCAAGAGCGCCTCCGGGACACACCACCAGCCACCAATGGCCGCTTGCCAGATAGCGCGCACCTTCGGCGACCATCATGCCCCACTCCGCCGTGGGCGGATGCACGCCCAGGCCAACAAAGGACAGGCCGGCAGCATTCAGGATCGCCCAGGCCAGATTGGTGGAAGCCTGCACCATCAAAACCGGCAGCACGTTGGGAACCAATGCGCCGAACACCACGCCGAGCGGCCCTCGGCCGCAAAGTCGCGCCGCCTCCACCCAGCCGAGGCCGCGCCGGGCATTCACTTCGGCCCGGGCCAGCCGCACATAGAACGGCAGATTGACCACCGCCGTCGCGACGATGAGGCTCGCCACGCCGGTGCCGAGTGCTGCGGCCAGCGCCATCGCCAGCACGAACAGCGGAAAGGCCAGGAGCACGTCCACCAGCCGACCGGTGACCCGATCGAACCAGCCACCGAAATAGCCGGCCAGCGCGCCGGCAAAAGTGCCTATGGCGAAAGAGGCGAACACCGCTGCCGCCGCGATCAGAAGATCCAGCCGCGCGGCGATCAACAGGCGTGAGAACACGTCCCGGCCGATCTGATCGGTGCCCGCCCAATGAGCGAGGCTGGGCGGCTGCAGCGCTTGCGCCGCATTGGAGGCATAGGGGTCGTAGGGCACAAGCCAGGGAGCAGCAACGGCGACAACGACCAGAGCCGCGACGGCGAAGCCGCCGATCAAGGCCGCAAGGTCAAACCGAGCGGCCCAGCTCCTGCGCCTGTCGATGGCCGTGCGCACGCTCATGCTAGCGACACGCGCGGGTCGACGGCGCGGTAACAAAGATCTATCGCCAGGTTCATCAGGACGAACAGGCCGGCCATCATCAGCACGAAGCCCTGAACGGCGGCAAAATCGCCAGCCATCAGCGCGTCGACGGAATAGGAGCCGATGCCGGGCCAGGCGAACACCTTTTCCACCAGCACGCTTGCCCCCAAAAGGGTGGAAATCACGGTTCCGCAGAGGGTCAGCACCGGAAGCAGCGCATTGCCGAGGCCATAGACCAGCACGACCCGAAACCGGGACAGGCCCATCGCCTCGGCGGTGCGGACGAAATCGCTCGCCATGGCCGCCCGCATCGCCGTGCGCGTGATGCGCACCATCGGTGCCATGACGAAGACGGCGAGCGTCACGGTTGGCAGCACCAGCTTGGCAAGTGCGGAGGAGAATGCGGCGTGATCGCCCGCAATCAGCGCATCCAGGCCAAGAAACCCGGTGACCTGCTCCGGCGGGATCAGAAAGATGTCGAGCCGGCCGGTCGGATCCGGCGCCCAACCGAAGAGCACATAAAAGATCTCGATCAGGACCAGACCGGTAACGAAGGTCGGCACCGCGATACCGACCGTCGCCAAGACGCGGGCGCCGAGATCGACGAGGCTGTGCGGCCGCAGCGCCGCCGCGATCCCGAGCGGCAGGGACACCAGCAGCGCCAGCGCGAAGGCCGCCGCGATCAGCTCCAGCGAAGCCGGAAGCCGACGCGCCAGATCGGCGACAACCGGCCGGCCCGTCATCAGGGATGTGCCGAGGTCTCCGCGCGCCAGATCCCGGAGGTAGATCCAAAACTGTTCGGGCAGCGGCCGGTCCAGCCCGAGGTCCGCCTGGATCGCCGCGATTTCGGCCTCCCCCGCCGATGGCGAGGTGGCATACAGGCTCGCCGGGTCGCCGGGCAGCACGCGCAGCAGAACGAACGTCAGGACGAGCACCCCGGCGATTGCGGGAAGGGCCGCCAACAACCGTTTCGCCACGCGTGCCAGAAGGAGGCTCACCACCCGCATCGTCTGCTCTCGCCGCCGCCCGTCCGCCGGCCGCCGGCCGACGGCCATGTCTAGAGCCGTTCAGCTGTTCATGGAATCGCTGAACGGCTCTAACCGTTTGTTTTGACGCATTTCCGGACGGCCAATCGGTTTCCACTTGGCCTGGAAATGCTCTAGCGGCGCTTCAGGTCCCGGACGTCGATATAATAGTGATACCAGGTGGTGAAGCCGTCGATATCGGTCCCCATCACCACGTCCTGGGTCGGTTGCCAGAGGAAGGCCATCGGCACCTGATCGGCCGCGATCGCAATCATCTCCTTGGCAAGCGTGTCATAGGCCGCCTGGTCCGGCTCGAAGCGCGCCTTCGGCAACAGCGCGTTGACCTCCGGGTTGTTCCAGCTTGAGAAGTTCCAGCGGGAGTCCCCGCTCAAAAAGATGCGGAAGAAATATTCCGCGGACGGAAACAGCGCGTAGGAGCGCTCCAGAAGCATCGGCAACCGCTTCTCCGTGATCGCCTCGGCCATCTGCGGATCCGGCAGCTTGTCGATCCGGACCGTGATCCCGATCTTGCCGAGCGCCTCTTGCACAAGCGCGGCCGAAGGCTCCGCCCACGAAGACCGGGCGACCGCATAGGACAGCGTGGTCTCGAAGCCGTCCGGATAGCCGGCCTCGGCGAGCAGGGCCTTGGCGGCCACGACGTCGGTGTGGAGCGGCAGCGCCTGGGGAAAGTCCGCGCTTGGCGGCTGGTCGGTCCAGTCGGCACCATATAGCCGGCCGCCGAGGCCGGACACCGCCGTCTGGAACATCGCCTCGTAGGGCAAGGCCAGGGAAATCGCCTGGCGCACCTTGGGATCGTCGAACGGCGCCATCTGGGTGTTGAAGATCACCGCCATGAACGCGCTCGGTCGTGCCGCCGCGATGACCTTCACCGCATCGTCATCGCGCAGGCGAACCAAATCCTCCGCCAGAAGGTCGGTCGTCACATCGGCATCGCCGCGCGCAACCAGGCTGGCCCTCAGCGACGGGTCCGGCACGGTCTGCACGATCACGCGCTCGAAGGCCGGCATCGGGCCGCTTTTCCAATCGTCGTTGCGCTCAAGCACAACCGCCTCGCCGGGCTCGAAACGGGCGACCTCATAGGCTCCGCTCGATGCGGTATGGGTCTTCAGCCACTCCACGCCCCAGGGATCGTCCGGACCGGCTTCGCGCTTGACCAGCTCGGCGTTGAACATCGGGGCATAGAGCGAGGCGAGGTTCGCCAGCGCCAGCCGGTCGACCTGAGGCAGCGTGATGCGCACGGTCCGCTCGTCGACGATCGTAAACTGATCCGGACTTGTCAGCGAGCCGGTCTTGAGCTGTGCCTTCGACATGGTGTCGGCGCTGACAGCGCGGTCCAGCGACCATTTCACGTCCGCGGCCGTCACCGGCGAGCCGTCCTGCCAGACCGCGTCGGGGCGAAGGTGGATCGTGATGGTGAGGCCGTCGGGGCTCACGTCGAAGCTCTCGGCGAGTTCGCCGCGCAGCTTGGAAAACGTAAACACGTAGGTGCCGGGCTCGTCCTCCTGGGGCTTGCGCTCGAAGGCGATCAGCCGGTCATAGGTCGCCGCGCTCAGCGCAAGCGATGCCGGGGTCGCCCCGAGCGTCATCGGATCGAGCGAATTGATCGTCCCGCTGATCACTTCGCGCAGCGTCTCCTCCCGCGTCTGCGCAGCGACGGGTCCGATGGCCAGAACGCCTGCGCCCACGACGAAGCTCAAAGCGATCAGACCGTGACGGATACTGGAAACCAAACTCGGCACGCCTTCCTCCTCAAAATGTCGGCCCGGCGGGGATGCCCTCATCCCGCCCCCTGCACCGTCGCCGCCGGATCGAGGCCAGAGGGACTCGTCCCTGCTGCGCGATGCCGCACTCTGATGCCGGATCGCGCAGACATGCGCAATTCTTCGCGCACTGTGCGCGGCCGCCTGCGCACAGTGCGTTATGCGCTAACGCATCACGCATGGCGCCCGCCAGCTTCCCCAAACGACAACCGCCCCCGCCAACGTCGACCGGACCAGCGTCTCACTTCCCCTCTCACGAGCACCGGCAGGGGCGTCATCCTCAGTTGTCAGACATCTGAAGACCTGCTAACGAGAGGTCAAAAGCAACAGATCGACCCGGGAGGGCGAGCAAGATGACGGCAAGCACGTCCGGAGCGGGTGCGGCAACGTTCCGATCGCTGGAACGGCCGAAGCGTCTGCCGGACGAGATCGCGGATCAGATCACCGAACGGATCGAGGCCGGCGCCCTCACCCCTGGCGACCGCCTGCCGACCGAGGCCGCCCTCTGCCGGGAGTTCGGTGTCGGCCGCAGCGCCATTCGCGAGGCGATTGCCAAGCTGCGCCAGGAAGGCCTGGTGGAAACCCGCCAGGGCATCGGCGCCTTCGTCACCGCCGATCCCAAGACCTCCGCCTTCCGAATCGATGTCGAGCGCCTGCGCACCATCGAGGACCTGCGCCAGATCCTGGAATTGCGCATGGAGATGGAGGTGGCCGGCGCCGCCATGGCCGCCCGCCGTCGCACCCGCAATCAGCTCGCCGAGCTGGAGGCGGCGTTCGTGACCCTGAGAGCCAGACTCCAAGAGGGTGTGTCGGCGATCGCCGAACAGCAGGAGTTTCACCGCGTGCTCGCGCGCGCGACCAACAATCCGCACTTCAGCGACTTCATTCAATTCGTCGGCGGGCGCATCGCCGCCAGCCTCGAGGCCGAGCAGCGCCACGCCCCCCGCGACCGGGCCGCCGCGCCGAGCCTTTTGGCCGAGCACGCGGCAATCCTCGAAGCCGTGCGCGTCGGCGACCCCGACCAGGCCCGTCGCGCGGTCTGGAACCACCTGTTGCGCTCGGCCGACCGACTTGGCCTGCGCGGTCTGCAAGGATGGGAAGAAAGCAGAATGACGTTGATTGGTGACACCACCATTCCGGCCTGTGCGGCGGCGGACCCGACTCCGCGCCCGCCGAAATTCACGCCGCCGGAATGGGCCTGCGACTGTCACGCCCATATTTTCGGACCGGCCGGGACCTATCCCTACACCCCCCACCGCACCTATACGCCGCCGGACGCCTCGCTTGAGCAGTATCGGCACATGCTCAAGACACTCGGCATCTCCCGCGCGGTGATCGTGCAACCGAGCGTCTACGGCACCGACAACCGCGCCACCATTGATGCCGTAAAGGCCGGCGGGCCGAATTTTCGCGGCGTCGTCGTGGTCGACGAAAATATCCCCGAGCGGGAACTGGAAGAGATGCACGCCGCCGGCGTGCGCGGGGTGCGCATCAATCTCCTGTTCAAGAGCGGGATCGAGGTCTCCGACGTGCGTCGGCTGGCGCAGCGGATCGCGCCCTTCGGCTGGCATCTCCAGATGCTGATCGACGTCTCGGAGTTCGCCGACCTGCGCGCCACCATGGGCGAGCTGCCGGTGGATACGGTGTTCGACCACATGGGCCACATGCCGACTTCCATCGGCACCGACCACCCCGGCTTCCAGGAGATGCTTACGCTCCTGAAGGACGGCCGCTCCTGGGTCAAGCTGTCGGGCGCCTACCGCATCACCACCCAGACCCATCCGCCCTATTCCGACGTCGCGCCCTACGCCAAGGCGATCATCGCGGCCAATCCGGAGCGGGTGCTGTGGGCGACCGACTGGCCGCATCCGTACGTAAACGTTCCGATGCCCAACGACGGAGACTTGCTCGACATGCTCTTCGACTGGGCGCCGGACCAAGCGACGCGAGATCGCATTCTCGCGGACAACCCGGCGAAGCTCTACGGCTTCGACGTGTAACTTCCCACTGAAACAAACAACCTCGGGAGGTATCCCAATGTTCGACTTCACCAGGCGCCGAGTCTTCGCGGCAACAGCCGCGGCCGCCCTCGCGCTCTCGCTCGGCTCGGCCCAGGCCGCGCAGACCGTGCGTATCGGTTGGACCACGTCCGACGGCGAGAAGGATCCCTACGCCATCGCCGCCCGGCAGTTCGCCGAGGAGGTGGAGAAGGCGCTTCCGGGCAAGTTCACCTTCCAGTTCTTCCCGAACAACCAGCTCGGCGACGAAAAGCAGATGCTGGAGGCGCTGACCTTCGGCACCCTCGATATCGGCGTGATCACCAACGCCCCGATCGCCAACCTGGAGCCCGCCTTCCAGCTCAACGACATGCCGTTCCTCTACGCCAACGAGGACCAGGCCCACGAGGTGCTGGACGGCGAAGTCGGCCAGGAGCTCATGAGCAAGCTGGAGTCCAAGGGCATCATCGGGCTCGGCTTCGCCGAGGGCGGCTATCGCCACATGATCAACAACGCCCGCCCGATCAATCAGCCCGACGACGTCTCCGGCGTGAAGTTCCGGGTCATGCAGAATCCGGTCTTCATCGACATGTTCCAGTCGCTCGGCGGCAACGCCGTGCCGATGGCCTGGGGCGAAACCTTCACCGCCGCCCAGCAGGGCACCATCGACGGACTCGAGATCCCGCTCGCCGTGATCGCCTCCAACAAATATGCCGACGTGGTGCAGTATCTGTCGCTGACCAAGCACACCTACTCCGCGCTCGGGCTGCTCGCTTCCAAGCGCTTCTTCGACAAGCTGACGCCGGACGAGCAGGCAGCGGTGCGCGAGGCGGCGAAGACCGCGATCGCCACGCAGCGCGAGAGGACCGAGGCGAACGCCGCCGAGCTGATCGACACGCTGAAGGCCGCCGGCATGCAGGTGAACGACGTCTCCGACGCGGCCGCGTTCCGCGAGAAGGTGACGCCGGTCTACGAGTCCTTCAAAGGCGAGGTCGGCCCGGACCTGTTCGACAAGGCCCTCTCCCAGGTCCAACAATAGTCTCGGCTATCGTCCGTCCCGGGGAGTTCACTCCCCGGGGTGGTCACGCCCGAGACGGGAGCTCCAACGAAGGCTTCGAACCGTCATGCTCACGCTGCTCGACCGGATTTCCCGTGAGGTCGCGCGGGTGACCGGCTGGATCGTCATCGCGACTGCGACGCTGATGATCCTCTGCCTGATCCTGCAAGTCTTTTCGCGTTATGTGCTCGGCTCGGCGTTCTCCTGGACCGAAGAGCTGGCGATCATTCTCTTCGCCTGGACCACGCTGCTTGCCGCCACCTCGGCAATCCGCGACGGCGCTCATGTCCGGCTGGTGTTCATCATCTCCGCGCTGCCGGAACCGGTGCGCCTGGTCTGGTCGCGGGTCGTCGCAGCTGCGGTGCTGGCCTTCTGCGTCGTGTTCGCCTGGTCCGGCGCGACCTATGTGGACTCGACCTTCGGCCAGGTGACGGCCGCCATGCGCATCTCCATCGAGTGGCTGCATGTCGTGGCCCCGGTCGCAGGCGTCCTCGGCGCGCTGCACGCTCTGACTCGCCTGCTGATACCGCTCGACCTCAAAGAGGACAGCCCGTCATGAGCGACGCGTCCTGGACCATTCTCCTCGTCTTCCTCGGCGGCCTGTTGACCGGCGTTCCGATCGTGTTCTCCATCGGGCTTGCCGCGATCGCCGGCCTCTATGTGGCCGACTTCCCCTTCGTCGTTCTCGCCCAGCGCGTGATCGCCGGCACCCAGGTGTTCTCGCTCTTGGCGATCCCGGGCTTCGTGCTTGCCGGCGATCTGATGATGCATGGCGGCCTGTCGCGACGACTGGTGAAGGTCTGCCAGGCCTTGGTCCAGCACGTCACCGGCGGGCTCGGGATGGTGACGGTTCTGTCGGCCACCTTCTTCGCGGCGATTTCGGGCTCCGCGCCGGCCACCACGGCGGCGATCGGCGGCATCATGGTGCCGGAGATGGAGCAGCGCGGCTGGCGGCGCGACTTCTCCGCCGCCCTTGCCACCGCCTCCGGTCCGATCGGTCAGATGATTCCCCCCTCGATCCCGATGATCATCTGGGGTGTGGTCGCGGAAGAATCGATCAGCCAGCTCTTCCTTGCCGGCATCATCCCCGGCTTCCTGGTCGCTGTCGGTCTGATGACGGTCTGCTATTTCACCGCCCGGCGCCAGAACATCATGACCGACGTCAAGCGCGCCACTTGGCCGGAGCTGCGCTCCGCGCTCAACCAGGGCAAGTGGTCGCTGGCCGCGCCCGTCATCATCCTGGGCGGCATCTATGGCGGCGTGTTCACGCCCACCGAAGCGGCCGCGATCGGCGTGGCCTACGCCTTCATCGTCGGCTTCTTCATCCATCGCGAGCTGAAGCTCTCCGATCTCGGCGCGATCATGCTGCAGTCGATGCGCACCTCCACCATCGTCTGCTTTATCATCGCCGTCGCCTCCGCCTTCGGCTGGTTGGTGGCGATCGAACAGCTTCCCGATACCATCGCCTCGGGCATCCTGTCGGTGTCGTCCAACCCGATCGTGATCCTGCTGCTTCTGAACCTGTTCCTGCTGTTCATCGGCGCGGTGATGGACAACATCGCCGCCATGATCATCCTGGGCGGAATCCTGACCTCGATCGGCAACCAGATCGGGCTCGATCCGACCCATCTGGGCGCGCTGGTGGTGATCAACCTCGCGATGGGCATGGCGACGCCACCGTTCGGCTACTCCCTGTTCGTGGGCGCGGCGATCTCAAAACTCTCGATCGAGGAGGTCGCCAAGGCGCTTTGGCCGATGCTCCTGATCATGATGGTCGTGCTTGCCCTGGTGGCCTACGTGCCCTGGGTGACGCTCGCCCTGCCCTCATTGGTTCGGTAGAGCATTTCCAGGCGAAGTGGACACCGGTTCGCCGTCCGAAATTGCGACAAAACAAATAATTCGAGCGCATTCACCGGCTCCGACCGTACGGATGCACTCCGGAGAAGCCTGAAAGCCTTATGAAACACGCGCCGAACCATCTTGAAACCGGAGGCGAGCCAGCCGTCTCCGCGATCGATCGCCTTCTGGCGGATCTCGCCCGCTCCGGATGGACCGGCGAGATCGCGACGGATATCGGCACGCGCATCGTCCAGTCGACCGACAATAGCCTTTACCAGCTCCGCCCAACGGCGGTGGTGTTCCCGCGCACAGGCGACGACATCCGCCTGGTCGCCGAGCTTGCGGCCCGTCACCGGGTCGCCGTCTCCGCGCGGGGCGGCGGCACCGGCACCAACGGCCAATCGCTCACGGAAAGCGTCATCCTCGACGCCTCCAAGCATATGAACCGGATCGTCGCCTTCGATCCGGACACGGAGACCGTCTTGGTCGAACCCGGCGTGGTGCTCGATCAACTCAACGCCTATCTGGCGCCGTTCGGCTACTTTTTTCCGCCGGCGGTCTCCACCGCTACCCGCGCGACCGTGGGCGGCATGGTGGCGACCGATGCCTCCGGCCAGGGGTCGCGCCACTACGGCAAAACATCCGACTACATCGTCGCCATGGACGTGGTGCTGGCCGGTGGCGAAGCCTTCCAGGTCCGCGATCTCGACGCCCACGAGGCACGGGAGATCGCCAGCCGCGACGACCAGATCGGTCGCATTCACCGGACGGTCCTGGACGAGATCGCCCCGCGCCGGGACCTCATCGACGACGTCTTTCCGTCCATGAACCGGGGCCTCACCGGCTACAATCTGCGCGACGCGGTCGGGGCTGACGGCAGCATGCGGCTTGCTAAGCTGCTGTCCGGCTCCGAGGGCACGCTCGCCTGGACCACGGCGCTGACGCTCAAGGTCAAACGCAAGCCGAAGCGCTCCGCCCTCGTGATCGTCGCCTATGACGACTTCCAGGTCGCACTCGGCGATGTGCCGCGGATGGTGGACGCCGATCCGCTTGCCGTCGAGATTATCGACGACAAGATCCTGACGCTGGCGAAGTCGACCCCGGTGTGGACGACGCTGAAGGAAACCCTTGGCGACATCGACGCCAAGGCGCTGCTGTTCGTGGAGTTCACCGGCGAAACCGACGATGAGGTCGCGAGCAAGGTCGCCGGCCTGACCGCGATCCTGGAGCGTGGGCCCAAGCTCGAAATCGCCGCCAAGGTCGCCACCGATCCGGCCGCGATCGCGGGCATCTGGGCAATGCGGCGCGATTCCGTCGGTCTTCTCGGCGCGCTCGACGGCAAGCGCCGGGCCAGCGCCTTCGTGGAAGACTGCGCGGTGCCGCCGGAGAAGCTGACGACCTTCGTCGCCGGTTTCCGGCAGATCCTCGACAACCATGGGCTCGACTACGGCATGTTCGGCCACGCCGATGTCGGCTGCCTGCACGTGCGGCCGACCGTCGACATGACCGAGCCGGCGGACCGCCAGCTCATCCGCGAGATTTCCGACGCAGTCGCCGAACTCGCCAAAGAGAATGGCGGCCTGCTCTGGGGCGAGCACGGGCGCGGGGTCAGGGCGGAATATTCGCCCTTCTTCTTCGGCGAGGAGCTTTATGGCGTGCTCGGCCGGATCAAGGCCGCGTTCGATCCGGACAATGTCTTCAACCCACGCAAGCTCGCCGTTCCGGAGGGGATGGAGGAGTCGATTCTGAAGATCGACGAGGTGCCGTTTCGCGGCGCCGCCGACCAGGAGATCGACCGAGCCTATCTCGTCGACTTCGACAAGGCCGTTGCCTGCAACGGCAACGCCGCCTGCCACTCCTGGGATGCGCTCGATGCCATGTGCCCGTCCTACAAGGCGACGCGCGACCGGGTGCAGTCGCCGAAGGGACGCGCGGCCTTGGTGCGGGAGTGGACGCGGCTGTCTTCCACCGGTGAGGACCCGGGCGCGTTGGCGACCGTGGAGGCCGCGCTCGCCGGCTCGCTGGAGACCTGCCTCTCCTGCAAGGCGTGCACGAGCCAATGCCCGATCAAGGTCGATATCCCGTCGATGAAATCGGCCTTTCTCGACCGCTATTTCCGACACCACGCCCGGCCGCTGCGCGACCGGGTGGTGCAGCATATGGAACCGCTGACGCTCGCCCTGCGTCGCGTGCCGGCGCTCGCGAACCTCGCGATCGGCAACCCCGTCAGCGCGGCGATCGCCGACCGGGCGTTCGCCATGGTGGACCTGCCGCAAATCTCGGGAACACCGGTGGAGACCGGGTTCCGGGCCCGCGACATCCCAACGATTGCGCCCGGCGAGGCCCTGCCGGCCGGGGACGGGCGGCCGTCGGTCCTCTTACTGCCAGACAGCTTCACCGGCACATTCGACACCGAGGTGCTGTTCGCTGCCGCCGATGTCCTGACCGCATTCGGCTACCGCGTGGTGGCCGCTCCGGTCCGCGAAAACGGCAAAGGGCTGCATGTGCGCGGCTTTCGCGATGCCTTCGGCAAGGTGCGGGACCAGCGAGTGGACGAGCTCACGGCGCTCTCCAGGCTCGGGCTGCCCATGATCGGCGTGGAGCCGGTGGCGACCCTTCTGCACCGGGCCGAATATGCCGCCGAGGGACGCGTCCCTTACGAAGTCCTGTCGATCGACTCCTTTCTCGCCGAAGCGGTTGCGAGCGGGCGGCCGTTGCCGACCACGTCTCGCCGAGCCGCGTTCCGGCTGATGGCGCATTGTTCCGAAAAGACCGCCGATCCCGCGGTTGCGCCGCGCTGGCGGCGGGTGTTCCAAGCCCTGGGCCAGGAGCTCACCCCGGCGCGGTCCGGCTGCTGCGGCATGGCGGGCCTGTTCGGGCACGAGGCGGAGCACCGCGCCCTGTCGGAGCGCCTCTACGACCTCTCGTGGCGCGAAACGGTGGAGACCGGCGACACGGAGGTGCTCGCCACCGGCTATTCCTGCCGCTCCCAGGCGAAGCGCTTCTCCAACCGCCGACTGCGCCATCCCGTCGAGGCCCTCGCGGACCAGCTTCACGCCTGAGCCGAAGTCCGGCACGGACCCGCTCTTACAAGCTCTCTTGTCTTAAAACACGACGCTGGCCCGCCAGAGCCTGTCCGTCGCCCCGGCTGCGACTGCGGCGAACTGACCCCTGTTGCATCGCGGTAAAGGCGATAAATAAGTTTCAGAAATTTCTGAAATCTCAAATGCAACAGGAGAATCCAAACGATTTTGCCCGCACATGCCTGGCTCAAGAGCCGGTCCGACCCGCAATCCGACCGTCATCCGGGGCGAACCCCAGATTTGAGACAGAATAAGGAGCGTGTGCCGCTTCCTCGCTAGGCTCCCAGGAGAGATCCCGCCCACCGGCGGGCCGCCCCCGAAACACCGACCGACAGAGACCGCCTCTCGTGACGCTTCCCCCGCTGATCCAATCTTTCGTGCTCCATTTCGGCGAAATGGGCAGCCGGTGGGGCATTAACCGCACCGTCGGCCAGATCTACGCGCTGCTTTATGTCTCGCCCGAACCGCTGTGCGCCGACGAGATCGTCGAGGCGCTGGGCGTGTCGCGCTCCAACGTCTCCATGAGCCTGCGCGAGCTGCAGGGCTGGAACCTGGTGCTTCTGAAACACCAGCCTGGCGACAGGCGCGACTTCTACACCACGCCCGACGACGTCTGGGTGATCCTTCGCACGCTGGCGGAAGAGCGCAAGAAGCGCGAGGTGGACCCGACGTTGTCGGTGCTGCGGGAAATCCTGCTGCAGCAGCCGTCGGGCGAAAACGAACGCTTCGCCCAGGAGCGCATGGCGGAGATGCACGGGCTGATCGAGCAGTTGACCACCTGGTACGACGACGTGAAGCAGCTCGATGCCGAGCGCCTGGCCACCCTCCTGTCGCTCGGCGCGAAGGTGACCAAGGTGCTCGACACCAAGGACAAGATCGTGGCCCTTGGCCGGCGGCGCTCCGCATCGGAGGAGAGCTGACGGCATGGCTGCACCTGGCGCCCCCAGCCCCGAGACGCGCGCCGTCCGGATCGCCGGCGGACTGCAGATCGCCGCCGCCCTCGGTTGGCTCCCGCAGGCCGCCCTGATCGCCGCGGCGATCGGCGCGATCGGATCGGAAGATGCAATCCGAACCGGGCTCCTATGTGCCTTGGGCGTGCTCGTTCTCGGGCTCCTGCGCGCGGGCTTGGATGCGGCCGGCACCCGGCTTGCCTTCCGCGCCGCCCGGTCAGCGCTGTCGCGCGAACGCGCCATCGCAGTCACCGCGCTTGCGGGCCGATCCCCCCTCGATACCGACCGTCCGGCTTCGGGCGCGGCCGCTAGCGCTCTGGCCGAGCAGGCCGAAGCGCTGGTGCCCTATCTGTCGCGCTTTCAGCCGGCCCGCCTGAAGGCGACCGTCGTGCCGCTGGTGATTCTCGCCTGCGTCGCACCGATTTCCTGGCTCGCCGCGGCGATCCTCGTGGTGGCCGGCCCGCTGATTCCCGTTTTCATGGCGCTGATCGGCTGGCAGGCGCAGGCGGCCAGCGAAGCCCAGCTCGAAAAGCTCGGCGATATGAACGGCTTTCTGCTCGACCGGCTGCGCGGCATGCAGACGATCCGCGCCTTCGATGCCGTCGACCAGACGGCCAAGCGGCTTAGGGCCGACGCGGAAAGCCTGCGCACGCGGACCATGGAGGTGCTTCGGATCGCCTTCCTGTCGTCGGCTGTGCTGGAGCTCTTCTCCGCGCTCGGCGTGGCCCTGGTGGCCGTGTTCGTCGGCTTCCACCTGCTCGGCAGCATTCCCTTCGGCGCCTGGGGCGGCAAGCTGGATCTCGCCCACGCCCTGTTCGTCCTGCTTGTGTCGCCGACCTTTTTCGAACCGCTTCGAGAGCTGTCCGCGGTCTGGCACGACCGGGCGGCCGGAGAGGCTGCCAAGACGGCGCTTGCCAACATTTCCGCCGAAGGCCTGCCGCTTCCCGGCGCCCACGACGCCGAGGCGGAGCCTGCGCCCGCCACCGCGACCTCCGGCGCGGCCGTAGAAGTGAATGGCCTCACCTTTTCCCATGCCGGCCGCGCCGATCCCGTGTTCGAAGCCCTCGATCTGACGGTCGCTCCCGGCGAGCGAATCGCGCTCTACGGGTCGAGCGGCATCGGCAAATCGACCCTGCTGGCCTTGATCGCCGGCCTCGCCCCGATCCCCGATGGCGCGATCCGGATCGACGGTGTGCCCCTCGACGACACAACCGCCGCAACGTTGCGCCGCCGAATGGCGTGGATCGGCCAGCGCCCCCACGTCTTCGTCGGGACGTTGCGCCAAAACGTTGCCCTTCATCGCCCCGGCCTCGACCGCACCGCGATCGACCGCGCCCTCGGCCTTGCCGCTCTTGGCGATCTCGCGGAGCTGCGCCCCGACACCATCGGCGAAGGCGGCGTCGGCCTCTCGGGCGGCGAGGTCGTCCGATTGTCGATCGCGCGCGCCGTTGCCACACCCGGCGTGAACCTTCTGCTTGCCGACGAGCCGACGGCCCATCTCGACACAGCCACGGCCGATCGGATCGCAGCCGATCTTTTCGCCATTGCCGAACGCCGAACCCTGATCGTCGCCACCCACGATCCGCGGATCGCGAACCGGGCCGACCGGGTGATCCGTTTCGCCGACAAAAAGCTCACGGAGGCCGTGGCATGAGGCGGCTGACGCGCGACGTTCTCCCGGTCCTGGCAGTTTTCTTCCGGGAACGCCCCTGGCTGCTGCTTGCCGGCGCCGCCCTCGCCGCGACCACGGTGCTGGCCGGCATCGCTCTTCTCGGACTGTCCGGCTGGTTCATCACGGCAACCGCCATTGCGGGCCTCTCCACCGCGACCGCGCTCGCCTTCGACGTGTTCGCCCCCTCCGCGGGCATCCGCTTTCTGGCGTTCGCGCGAACCGGTGCGCGCTACGGCGAACGGCTCGCCACCCATGAGGCCACGCTCGCCGTGCTGGCGGCCCTGCGCGAACGGCTGTTCCGAGGATGGGCCACACCGGGCCTGGCCCGCCAGCTCGCCCTGCGCCCATCCAGTCTGTTGAACCGGCTGACCGCCGATATCGACGCGCTCGATGGGCTCTATCTGCGCATTCTGGTGCCCGCCGCAGCGACGATCGTCGCTGCGATCGTGGCCGGCATCGTGCTCGGTTCGCTCTCTCTCTGGCTCGGGATCGGAATTGCCGCCGCCCTGCTTCTAACCGGGATCGCGGTCCCGATCTGGACGGCCCGGCGCTCGCTGCGGCCCGCTCGCCTGCGCGCCTTCGCCGTGGAAGCGCTCAGAAGCCGCACGATCGATCTTCTCTCGGGCCAGACCGACCTTTTGCTCGCCGGTCGCCAGGACGCCCAAAAGGCGGCGATCGCAGACGCCGACCGCCGCATGGCGGAGGCGGACGACACGCTCAACCGGACCGAAGCGCTCACCATCTTTGCCTTTGGCGCAGCCGGCGCCCTGATCCTGGCGGCCACGCTGGCGGCGGCCACCCTGCTCGCCGATACCGGCGCGATCGGCGCGCCGGCGGCAACGCTTGCCGTCCTGATAGCGTTCGCCGCGTTGGAGCCCTTTACCGGCCTGCGCCGCGGCGCCCTGGAACTCGGCCGCACGCTGCTCGCCGCCGGGCGGCTGGCACCTCGCCTGAAAACGACGTCCTCGCAGGCACCGCATCCCGCGCCCAGGACCGGCGTCGCCCTGTCGCTTGCCGATGTCAGCGTCCGCGTCGACGGCATCGGCCGGGCGATCCTCTCCGACGTGACCCTTCAGCTCGAAGAGGGCGAGCGGGTCGCGCTGGTGGGGCCGAGCGGATCGGGCAAGTCCACCTTGCTCGGCGTGATCGCCGGCGAAGTCGCGCCCACCACCGGCCACGTGGCCAATGCGACCGCAACGCTGCTGACCCAGCGCACGGAGCTCTTTCGCGACACCCTTGCGGAAAATCTGATCCTGGCCGCCGCCGATGCCGACGACGCCCGGCTGTGGGCCGCTCTCTCCGCCGCCGGCCTCAGAAACGAGGTGGCGGCGCTTCCCGACGGTCTCGATACGCGGCTGGGCGAGGCCGGGCTGGGTCTCTCCGGAGGCCAGGCGCGGCGGCTCTCGCTCGCCCGGCTGGTTCTCAGAGACACCCCGCTTTGGCTGATCGACGAACCCACAGAAGGTCTCGACGGAGCCACCGCGCGCGACGTACTGGCGCGCCTCACTCGGGAATCCCGAGGGCGCACCCTCCTCGTCGCCACTCATGTCCGCCGCGAAGCCGCGATCTGCGATCGGATCGTGCTCCTGAACGACGGCGGCATTGTCTCAGATCATAGGCGAGGAAGCCCAGAGTTCGATACCACCCTGGCCGGGCTGCGGCCCGACTAGGTTCCAAAACTGAATGCGTCTCGGTCCGGCCGCAACGCAATGATGGAGGCGGGATTTCCCGGCATACCATGGAACTCGACATCGTCGACCTCTCGCGACTGCAATTCGCGATCACTGCGCTTTACCATTTCCTGTTCGTGCCTTTGACGCTCGGACTGTCGGTCCTGCTTGCGATCATGGAAACCGTCTATGTGATGACGGACCGCCCGATCTGGCGCCAGATGACCAAGTTCTGGGGCACGCTGTTCGGCATCAACTTCGTGCTCGGCGTCGCCACCGGCATCGTGATGGAGTTCCAGTTCGGCATGAACTGGAGCTATTACAGCCACTATGTCGGCGATATCTTCGGCGCGCCGCTTGCGATCGAAGGCCTGATGGCCTTCTTCCTCGAAGCGACCTTCGTCGGCCTGTTCTTCTTCGGCTGGGACCGGATGTCCAAGCGCGGCCACCTGGTGGCAACGTATGCGGTCGCGGCCGGCTCGAACTTCTCCGCGCTCTGGATCCTGGTCGCCAACGGCTGGATGCAGAACCCGGTCGGTTCCGCCTTCAACGTCGACACCATGCGGATGGAGGTAACGGACTTCGCCGCCGTGATCTTCAATCCGGTGGCCCAGGCGAAGTTCGTCCATACCGTTTCCGCGGGCTACGTGACCGCCTCCCTGTTCGTGCTCGGCGTGTCGGCCTGGTACATCCTGAAGGGTCGGCATGTGGCCCTCGCCCGTCGCTCCATGACGGTGGCCGCCTCGTTCGGCCTGGCCGCGTCGCTATCGGTGGTCGTGCTGGGTGACGAGAGCGGCTATCTCACCACCGAGCATCAGAAGATGAAACTCGCCTCGATGGAGGCGATGTGGGAGACGGAGCCGGCGCCGGCGTCCTTCACCCTGTTCGGCATTCCCGACGAGTCCAAGCGCGAGACGCTCTATGCGGTGCACATCCCTTATGCGATGGGCATCATCGGCACCCGCTCACTCGACACGCCGATCGAGGGCATCACCGAGCTGGTTGAGAGCGCGAAGGGCCATATCCGCAGCGGCGTCATCGCCTACGACGCCTTGAAGACGATCCGTTCGGCCGGAAGCCTCGATGCGGTCGACCCCGCCGTTCGCACCGCCTTCGAGGACAATGGCGAGTATCTCGGCTACGCGCTGCTTCTGAAGCGCTATGTCGACGATCCCACCGAGGCGACCGATGCCGATATCGAAAAGGCGGCCTGGGACACGGCGCCGCCGAGCCTGCCGCTGTTCTTCGCGTTCCGCCTCATGGTCGGTCTCGGCTTCTTCTTCATCCTGCTGACCGGCGTGTTCTTCTATCTGTCGGCCCGCCGGACGATGGAGGATCGGCGCTGGCTGTTGTGGGTTGCCGTCTTCGCGACCCCGCTGCCGTGGCTTGCGGCGGAGCTCGGATGGTTCGTGGCGGAATTCGGCCGTCAGCCCTGGATCATCGAGGGCGTGTTGCCGACGGCGGCTGCCGTTTCCAGCCTCGGCGCCGGGACCGTGCTTCTCACCATCTGCGGGTTCGTCCTGATCTACACGGTGCTGTTCATCATCGAAATGAGCCTGATGATCGCCGCGATCCGCAAGGGGCCGCAGCCCGACGACGGTCCCGAGCAAGACCACGCCCGCCCCTCCCCCACGACTCCCAAGCTGGTTCCGGCGGAGTAAGCCAAAATGATCCTCCACGATCTCATCAGCTATGACGTCCTGCGCCTGATCTGGTGGGTGCTGCTCGGCGTCCTCCTCATCGGCTTCGCGGTCACCGACGGTTTCGACCTTGGGACCGCGACCCTGCTGCCCTTCGTCGCCCGGACGGATCTTGAGCGCCGGGTGGTCATCAACACCGTCGGTCCGGTCTGGGAAGGCAACCAAGTCTGGCTGATCCTGGGCGGCGGCGCGATCTTCGCCGCCTGGCCCCCGCTCTACGCGGTGTCGTTCTCCGGCTTCTACCTGGCGATGTTCGCGACGCTATTTGCGCTCATCCTTCGTCCGGTGGGCTTCAAGTACCGCTCCAAGCGCGACGGCCGGGCCTGGCGTTCGCGCTGGGACTGGGCGCTGTTCGTCGGCGGCTTCGTGCCGTCGCTGATCTTCGGAGTCGCGGTCGGCAACGTGCTGCAGGGCGTGCCCTTCCGCTTCGACGACGATCTCAGGATCTTCTACGAGGGCACCTTCTTCGGGCTGTTGAACCCGTACGCGCTCCTGTGCGGCCTGGTGTCGGTGGCCATGGTCGTCATGCACGGCGGATCCTGGCTGGTTCTGAAAACCGAGGGCACGGTCAATGCCCGGGCCCGCTCCTATGCCAGCGTCGCGTCGCTTGCCACCATCGTGCTGTTCGCGCTCGGCGGCGTGGCGCTGTGGCTCCTGGTCAACGGCTACCACTTCACCAGCGAGGTCGCCCCGACCGGGCCGTCCAATCCGCTGGCCAAGACCGTGGATGTCGCGCCGGGCGTGTGGCTGGAGAACTATGGCCGCTATCCGTGGATGATGATCGCGCCGGCGCTCGGCTTCCTGGGCGCGCTGATCGCCTTCGTCGGGTTCCGGGCGAAGCGGGATCTCCTGCCGCTCCTGGGTTCCTCGCTATCGATCTTCGGCATCATCTCCACGGCGGGGCTGTCGATGTTCCCGTTCATCCTGCCCTCGTCGATCGATACGGCCTCGAGCCTGACGGTCTGGGATGCCTCGTCGAGCCACCTCACCCTGTTCATCATGCTGGTGTGCACGGTGATCTTCCTGCCGCTGATCCTGGTCTACACCGCCTGGGTCTACAAAGTGCTCTGGGGCAAGGTGGACGCAGACGCGATCAAGGAAGGCAAAGGCCACGCCTACTAGAGCAATTTCGGGAAAAGAGGGAACCGGTTTTCCGTCGGAAATTGCGCCGACACGACGAGCTGGAGTGAGTTCGGCGGCTTCGCAGCCCCGGACCCACTCCAAGAGCCAATCGAACGAGACGACCGGCCGAGGCGCTGTCCCATGCGCGACAGAGCGCCCGGCCAACGGAATGAAGGAGATCAACGATGTGGTATTTCGCCTGGCTGCTGGGCCTGCCGCTCGCCGCCGCCTTCGCGGTGCTGAATGCGATGTGGTTCGAGCTTAAGGAAGACGACGCGGTGTTAGAGCAGAACGGCCACACCGGACACCGCCACCAGCACTGAGCGCAAGCGCGCTGTCCCTCGGCCGCGCAAATGAAACAAGCAGAATGCGGGCGTCGGAGGCTTCCGGCGCCCGCTTTTTGTGCATCGCACCCAGGTATTCGGCTGGCGCGAAACTGTAGAAATTCCGCGCGTGTCGTCGAGAGCGTCTCGCGATGTCGTATTTCGGCACGCGGGAAGAAAAGGACTGCGCTTCAGTTGGGCGGTTCAAAATGGCCGCCGCGCGTGTGTGTGCGTGCGACCGAGCGAGGTTAGACGATGCACCACGTTCGCGACGACATGCTTCACCGGATCACGGCGCGCCACCCGGGCTTCACCCTTGATCGGCCGTTCTACATCGACCCCGATTTCTTCCAGGCCGACCTTGAGCTGGTCTGGTACCAGGAGTGGCTGTTCGTCGGCCACGAATGCGAGCTTTCGCGCCCCGGCGCCTTCTTCACGGTGCAGATCGGCGCCTATCCGATCATCCTGGTGCGCGATCGCGAGGGCAACATCCGGGCCTTTCACAATTCCTGCCGTCATCGCGGGTCGCGAGTCTGCGCCTCCCAGCGCGGCACCTCCGCACGGCTCGTGTGCCCCTATCACCAGTGGACCTACGACCTGGACGGCAAGCTTCTGTTCGCCCGTCAGATGGGCGAGGATTTCGACGCCTCCGGCTACGGCCTGAAGCAGGTCGCGTGCGAAACGGTCGCCGGCTACGTGTTCGTCTCGCTCGCCGATTCGCCAGCCGATTTCGGCCCGATCCGGGCGCTGGCGGAGCCCTATCTGGCGCCGCACAAGCTCGCCGACACCAAGATCGCGTTCGAATCCACCATCATCGAAAAGGGCAACTGGAAGCTCGTCTGGGAGAACAACCGCGAGTGCTATCACTGCGCGGGAAACCATCCCGAGCTCTGCAAGACCTATCCCGAAGCGCCCGGCGTCACCGACGTGCAGACCGCCATGTCGGATCCGGAGATCACCGAGCACTGGCGCCGCTGCGAAGCCGCCGGCCTGCCGAGCACGATCCGGCTTGCCGACAACGGCCAGTGCCGGGTCGCCCGCATGCCGCTGATCGGCGATGCCACCAGCTACACCATATCCGGCCGGCCGGCGGTGCGCAAACCGCTGGCGGACAGCGTCACCGAAGACCGCATCGGCACCATGCTGATGTTCCATTACCCGACGAGTTGGAACCACATCCTGGGCGACCACGCCGTCTCTTTCCGGGTACTCCCGATCGGACCGGAGGAGACCGCCGTCACCACCAAGTGGCTGGTCAACCGCGAGGCCGTCGAAGGGGTCGACTACGACCTCGACGAACTGACCCACGTGTGGACCTTCACCAACGACCAGGATCGGCAGATCGTGGAGGAAAACGCTCTCGGCATTCGCTCCCCGGCCTACGAGCCCGGCCCCTATTCGCGCGTTCACGAAGGCGGGGTGGAGCAGTTCGTCGAGTGGTATTGCCGGACAGTGGCCGAGCGTCTGTCGGGCGAAGCCTCGCCATCCTTGCGCGTCGCCTGAGGCCGCCATGTTGGACACGATCGCACCGGCGCACACGAGCCTGTATCGCTATCTCGACGAGATGGAGCCCTGGAGCGATCACCTCCAGGTGCTGGAGTGCATCTGGGTGCACGAAGAGGCGCCGGACGTGAGGACGTTCGCGTTCCGCTCCGACAGCCAGACCTGGTTCCGCTACAAGCCCGGCCAGTTCCTGACCTTGGAGCTGCCGGTCGGCGACGAGCCGGTGATGCGCACCTATACGCTGTCGTCGAGCCCGTCGCGGCCGTTTTCGATCTCCGTGACGGTCAAGGCGCAGGCGTCGAGCATCGGCACGCGCTGGATGTTCGACAATCTCGTGCCCGGCATGCACCTCAAGGCCTACGGCCCCGCCGGCGGCTTCTCCATCTACGACTATCCGGCGGCGAAATATTTCTTCCTGTCGGCGGGCTCGGGCATCACCCCGATGATGTCGATGCTGCGCTGGCTGAACGACTGCTCGCCGCTGTCCGATATCGCCTTCGTGAACTGCGCCCGGCGCCCGGAGGACATTATCTTCCGCTCCGAGCTGGAGCTGATCGCAAGCCGCCTGCCGGCGATGTCGCTCGGTTTCCTGGTGGAGGAGCGTACGCGCAACGTGAGCTGGTTCGGTCCGACCGGCCGGATCGACCTGACTAGGCTCGCGATGCTGGTGCCGGACTATCAGGAGCGCGAAATCTTCTGCTGCGGACCGGAGCCGTTCATGCGCGCGGTGCGCACGCTTCTGGAAGCCGGCGGCTTCGACATGGACAGCTACCACGAGGAGAGCTTCGGCGCCGGACCGATCGAGCCGGTTCCGGCCCCGATCGCGGAAGCCTCCGACGGCCTTCTGCCGTCCGAACCGCCGGACGTGCAGACCGTGCCGGTCACCTTCGCCTTCTCCGAGGTCGAGGCCGAGGCGATGCCGGGCCAGACCCTTTTGCAGACCGCGCGCGCGTCCGGCGTGCGCATTCCCGCCGCCTGCGAGCTTGGCCTGTGCGGCACCTGCAAGGTAAAGGCGGAAGGGCCGATCAACATGAACCACAACGGCGGCATTCTCGACGACGAGATCGCGGAAGGCTACGTGCTGGCGTGTTGCTCAACGCCTGTGGGTCCGGTCTCCGTCGAAGCTTGATCCGAAAGGCAAAACGATCCGACGTCGCAGATGGCCGACTGGGCCAAGTCGGCCTGAGATGGTTCCGTGATTTCGCCGCCGCCGGACGAACTCTCCTGCTTGCTTTGTCGCGATTTCGGACGGAAAATCGGTTCCCACTTGTCCCGAAATTGCTCTAGAACCCCTTCATGCGGGCGATCAACCATGAGCTGAGGCGGGCGATGCGGGGACCTTTTGCGGCCCTGCTGGTCTATTTCCTGCTCTTGCAGGCGCTCGTGGGGGCAGTAGCCTCCGCCTCCATGGCTGCCGCCGCTGCCGACCCGCTCGGCCCGCATGCCGTGCGCTGCAACCCGTTCAGCCAGGCTCCGTCGCGCTCCGACCAGGCTCCGAATGCGCCCGCCTGCTGTTCCGCCGCATGTGGCATGGCCTGTGCCATCGGGGCCGCCCTGCCCGGCCGCGACGCGACCCCGGCATTCGGGTCGGCCTATCTCGCCCCACGCCCGGCCGAAACGCCGCTTCGCGGTGCCCGGTCGTCCGGCGATCGACGGCTCGCCTATCCCCGCGCCCCTCCCGAGCTCTCCCTTACCGTCTGATCGTTCTTGTTCCTGCGCCGCGCTCGATTTGCCGGCGCTTTCAGATCTTGTTTTGGGAGACGCTCTCATGCGGACCACCGTACTGGCCCTTGTGGCCGCCTTTTCGCTTAGCACCGCCCTTCCCGCCCTCGCGCACGACTTCAAGGTCGGCACGCTGCAGATCGAACATCCGTGGACCCGCGCCACGCCGCCCGGCGCCAAGACCGGCGCCGGCTTCATGGTGATCACCAACACCGGAGACGCGCCGGACAGGCTAACCGGCGGCACCTCGCCGATCTCCACCAAGATGGAGGTTCACACCATGACGATGGACGGCGGCGTCATGAAAATGCGACAGCTGACCGACGGGTTGGAGATCCCCGCCGGAGAAACCGTCGCCCTGAAGCCCGGCGGCAATCATATGATGTTCGTCGGGCTCGACCACGCCATCACCGAGGACGAGAAAGTGACCGCCACGCTCGACTTCGAAAAGGCGGGCAAGGTCGACGTCACCTTCGCCGTCACACCGCCCGGCGCACCGGGGCCGAAGAACGGCCACGGCGACATGAAGATGCCGAAGGCGAACCAGTAAGCGGCACGTCGAACCGGCGCCTACTTTCGCCGGACAACGCGAAGCCAGCGCGCGATTGCGCGCCGGCCCAATTGGGCCGCGCCCGCGCAGCTGCGAGCAAAGCGAGCGGGCGTGAGCGATAAAACGTTCCCGCGCCGGACCTTTATCGGCTTCGCATGAAACCACCCTATCCGACCTTCACATTGTCGATCAGCCGCACCCCACCGAGCCAGGCGGCGACGAGCAGCCGGGCTGGCCGGTCCGCCTTGTCGAGCGGCGCAAGATCGGCTTCCGCCCTGAGTTCCAAATACTCCACCTCGCTATAGCCGGCGGCGACGATCCGGTCTCGGACCTCCGCCAGCACCAGGTCGGTCGACTCCCCGCGCGCGATGCGATCGGCCGCATCGGCGAGCGTCCGGTAGAGCACCGGAGCCACGGCCCGATCAGCCGAAGACAGGCGCACATTGCGCGACGAGAGCGCCAGCCCATCCGCTTCGCGCACGGTCGGACAGCCGATCACCTCGATCGTCATGTCGAGATCGGCCGCCATACGCCGCACCACGTGGAGCTGCTGGAAGTCCTTTTCGCCGAAATAGGCTCGATCCGCGCCGGTCTGCTGAAACAGCTTCGCGACCACCGTCGCCACTCCGTCGAAATGGCCGGGCCGGTGCGCCCCGCACAGCCCCTCCGACACACCGGTGACGGACACGGTGGTGGCAAAGCCCGCCGGGTACATTTCCTCGCCGCCGGGAACGTAGAGAACCGGTTCGCCCATCGCCGCAAGCTTCTCCGCGTCGCTATCCTCCGTGCGCGGATAGGCGGCCAGATCGGCGGCATTGTTGAATTGCTTGGGGTTCACGAACAACGTGACGATGACCCGGCCGCACTCTGCCTGCGCCCGTTCCACCAGGCTCAAATGGCCGGCATGAAGCGCGCCCATGGTCGGGACGACACCCACGGCCGCCCCTTCCGCCCGCCACCGTGCGGTCGTCTCGCGCAATTCGCCGCGCGTGCGCAAAATCCGAACGCTCATGCCGCCGACCCGCCCGCAACGGCTTTCGGCTCGCCCCCGAACACATGCTCGTCGGCGGGAAAGGTGCCGCGACGAACCTCTTCGGCATAGGCGGCGACGGCCTCATCTGCGGTCTCGCCGAGCTCGGCATAGCGCTTGACGAATTTGGGCCGGAACTCGGTAAACAGGCCCAGCATATCGTCGACCACCAGCACCTGCCCGTCGCAGGCCGCCGAAGCGCCGATGCCGATGGTCGGGATCGCAAGCTCCGCCGTGATTTCCCGCGCGAGCGATTCGGCGACCTTTTCCAGGACGACGGAAAATGCTCCGGCCTGCGCCACGGCGGTCGCGTCCGCCTTGATCTGCGCCGCCGCACCGCCGCGTCCCTGTACCTTGTAACCGCCCAAGGCGTTCACCGCCTGCGGCGTCAAGCCGATATGGGCCATCACCGGGATTCCCCGGCCGGAGAGAAAGGCAATCGTCTCCGCCATTGCCGCCCCGCCTTCCAGCTTGACGGCGCCGGCGCCGGTCTCCGCCATGACGCGCGCCGCCGAGCGAAAGGCCTGCTCGGGGCTTTCCTCGTAGCTCCCGAACGGAAGATCGACGACCATCAGCGCCCGATCGAGGCCCCGGCGCACGGCCGTGCCGTGCAGGATCATCATGTCCAGCGTTGCCGACAGGGTGGTATCGAGCCCGTGCACCACCATCGCGACGCTGTCGCCGACAAGCACGATGTCGCAATGCCTGTCCACGATCCGCGCTACCGGCGCGGTGTAGGCGGTCAGGCAGACGAGACGCTCGCCGCCCTTGCGCGCCCGCACGTCCGGCGCCGTCACTGGCCGCCGAGGTGCCGAAACACTCATATCGTTGTCCTTTAAATCACGCTCAGCCGACATTCGCGGGCACACATAGACCCTTCCGCAGCCCTCGGCTCAACCCCTGCCGTCCGGAAGACCGCAAAGGGGTATCGAGACCGACCGGCCGCCGGCCGCTCGGCCTTTCGCCTATCGCGCCGGTTCTGGCGAAAAACCGGCACCCGCTTCTGCCCGATTGTCTATCCCGCCAGCAGGTCGACAGATGCCGAGGCGATCGCATCGCCTCCGTCCTCGATCCCCTGCCGCAGGCTCGCCGTCCGGCCCAGAAGCGATTCGGCAAAAAAGCGGGCCAAAAGGGTCCGCTGGGCGGTCGCGCGCGCACCTTGCTGGGCGGAGAGGACGGCGGCAACCGCCAGCGCCGAAGCCCCGGCCGTCAGCCCGCACAAGGTCAGGAACGGTGTCGCACCGGCCAGCGCCTCGCCATCGCGGCCCGCCGCCCGGGCCTCCGCCAGGAAGCGAGCAGCGGCCTCCAGATCCTCGATCGCCGACGACAGCCGGTCGCCGACGGAGGCCAGCTCGGGCTGGTTGGCACCACGCACGCGTTCAGCATCAGCCTTCAGATCGTCCACCCAGGCCGACAGCACCGCGCCGCCGCCCATCGGCAGCTTGCGCATCACCAGATCGATCGCCTGGATGCCGTTGGTGCCCTCGTAGATCGGGAAGATGCGCGCGTCCCGGAAATGGCGTGCCGCGCCGGTCTCCTCGATATAGCCCATGCCGCCATGGACCTGGATGCCGAGCGAGGCGACCTCAACACCGATATCGGTGGAAAAGGCCTTTGCGACCGGCGTCAGCAGATCCGCCCGCCCCTGCCAGTGCGCGGCGGCCTCGCCCTCCATGCGCTCGGCTCGGTCGAGCGCGATCGCGCACTGATACGCAATCGCCCGCGCCGCCACGGTGAGGCCGCGCATGGTGAGCAGCATCCGCTTGATGTCGGGGTGATAGACGATCGGGCTCATGCCCTCGCCGGTGTAGCCCGGCGCCCGGCCCTGAGTGCGTTCGCGCGCATAGTCGCTCGCGGCCTGAAGCGCGCGCTCCGCCACGCCGACCCCTTGCAGCCCGACTGCGAGACGGGCGTTGTTCATCATCGTGAACATGCAGGCGAGCCCGCGATTTTCCTCGCCGATGAGATAGCCGACCGCGCCTTCTCCGCGATCGCCATAGCCCATCACGCAGGTCGGCGAGGCATGCAGGCCGAGCTTGTGCTCCACGGCCCGGCAGGTCACATCGTTGGCGGCGCCGAGACTGCCGTCGTCCTTCACCAGCACCTTCGGCACCAGGAACAGCGAGATCCCCTTGGTGCCGGGCGGCGCATCGGGCAGGCGTGCCAGCACCAGATGGACGATGTTCTCGGTCAGGTCCTGATCGCCATAGGTGATGAAGATCTTCTGACCGAAAATCCGGTAGCTGCCGTCGGCGGCGCGCTCCGCACGGGTTCGAAGCGCCCCGAGGTCGGACCCGGCCTGAGGCTCGGTCAGGTTCATGGTGCCAGCCCAGCGACCAGTCACCAGCGGCTCCAGATAGGTCGCCTTCAGCGCCTCGTCGGCATGGGCGAGGACCGCCTCGACGGCGCCGGAGGACAGCGTCGGCGCGATCGCAAACGCCGGCGAGGCCTGGTTCCAGATGTCCATGGTGGCGGCATGCAGCGCCTTCGGCAGGTCCTGGCCACCAAATTCGGCAGGCCCGGCAAGCGCGGACCATCCAGCCTCGGCCCACCGGCGATAGATCCCGGCCCAACCCGTCGGGGTCACCACCCGCCCATCCACCAGCCGCGCGCCCTCGCGGTCGCCGACCTCGTTCAAGGGCGCGATCGCATCGGTGGCGAACCGCCCCGCCTCCTGAAGGATCGCATCGACCAGATCGTCGGTCAGCTCCGGGAACAGCCCCTCCGCCATGGCACGGTCGAGACCGGCCACCGACTTGAGCATGAAGCCGATCTCGTCTACGGGCGTTTGATAGGCCATAAGTCGTTTCCTCCCACGCCGTCTTGGGCGTCACCGCAGCGGTGCCGCGCCATGCCGGGCGGGGGCGCGTCCCGCCGGGCGCATATGGATCCACAGTAGAAAGGCGCGGGTTCCCGTCAATGGCCGCCGATCAGAGCAAAGCTGACGTCACGCGCCCGTTCGTCGCCCGGCTAACCCGGCCGGAGGACGATCCGGACGCGTTCGCGCGCGCCGTCGAAGCGCTCAAGCACGGAGAGCTGGTCGCCGTGCCCACGGAAACCGTGTACGGGCTTGCCTGCGACGCAACCAATCCGGACGCGGTCGCGCGCCTCTACGCGGCCAAGGGCCGGCCGGCGATCAATCCCCTGATCGCACATGTGCCCGACTTTGAAGCGGCGGCCCGAGAAGGCGATCTCGATGCCCGGGCCGACCGTCTGGGACGCGCATTCTGGCCCGGCCCCCTAACCCTGGTCGTGAGCCGCGGGACAATGTGTCGCGTCACGCCCGCCGCGTGTGCGGGCCGGCCCACGCTTGCGCTCCGGGTGCCGGCCGCACCGCTGATGCAGGCGCTCGCCCGCGCCCTCGACCGTCCCATCGCCGCGCCGAGCGCGAACATCTCCGGCCGGGTCAGCGCCACCACCGCCGATGACGTGGTGGAGGATCTCGGGCGGGCCGTCGCCGTCGTGCTCGATGCCGGCCCCTGCCCGATCGGGGTGGAATCCACCATCGTGGATGTCTCCGGGGAGCCGGCCCGGCTGTTGCGACCCGGCGGGCTCGCTCGAGCTGCGATCGAAGAGGCCCTGGGCGCGACGCTCGCCGATCCGCCCGCCAGCGCGACCCAATCGCCCGCCGCCCCGGGCCTGTTGACCTCCCACTATGCGCCGTCCGCCGCCGTCCGGCTGGACGCTGACGACGTCGCCGCCGGTGAAGCTTTGCTCGCCTTCGGGCCGGATCTGCCCGACGGCGCCGAACGCGCGGTCGCGATCGTCAACCTGAGCCCCACCGGCGACCTGGCCGAAGCGGCTGCAAATCTGTTCCAGGCGCTGCGTCGGCTCGACCGCACCGGCGTTTCAACCATCGCGGTTGCCCCGATCCCGCCTGAGGGTCTGGGCGAAGCGATCCGCGACAGGCTGGTACGCGCGGCGGCACCTCGGCCCTCGATCCACGGCGATTGACAAGCCGGGACGGCGCGTCGTCAGATCAACGACAAACAAATCACCGGGAACCGCCCACTTGCCGACGCTTCTTCTGCATCATCCGAAATTTCTCGAACACGAAACGCCCCACGGCCATCCGGAGCGTCCCGACCGATTGCGCGCCATCGACCGCATTCTGGAGCACGAGCGCTTTCAGCAGCTTGAGCGCGATCTCGCCAAGCCGGCGAATGACGAGCAGATCGCCCGCTGCCATCCGATGGACTATATCGCCCGCATCCGACGGCTGGCGCCCGAAGAGGGCTTTGCGCGTGTCGACGAGGACACCGCCATGTCGCCGGGTAGCCTCGACGCCGCCCTGTTGAGCGCGGGCGCGGCCTGCATCGCGGTCGACGAGGTCATGACCGGCAAGGTGACGAACGCGTTCTGCGCCATTCGCCCGCCCGGCCATCACGCCGAGAAGGCTTCGGCGATGGGCTTCTGCTTCTTCAACAACGCCGCCATCGCCGCCCGCCACGCTCAGGCGGTGCACGGTGCCGAGCGTGTCGCGATCATGGATTTCGACGTCCATCACGGCAACGGCACCCAGGACATCTTCTGGGACGACCCGAGCGTGCTCTATGCCTCGACCCACCAGATGCCGCTCTATCCGGGCACCGGCGCCCTGAGGGAGACCGGCGCCGGCAACATCGTCAACGCACCGCTTTCCGCCGGCGCCAACGGCGCAGTGTTCCAGGAAGCCATGACCGGGCGGATCCTGCCGGCGATGAAAGATTTCCGGCCCGACCTGGTGATCATCTCCGCCGGGTTCGACGCCCATGTCCGCGATCCGCTCGCGGAGCTGGAGTTGGTGGAAGCCGATTTCGCCTGGGCGACCTATCACCTGATGGAGATCGCGGACCAATTCTGTGGCAGTCGCGTCGTCTCGGTCCTGGAAGGCGGCTACGACCTGGAAGGGCTCGCCCGCTCCACCGCCGCCCACATCATGGCGCTAATGGATTCGTGAGGGATCGCCGCCGACTGGGATAGGCCTCAGAGAGTGCGTCGCCCGCGCGCGATCGGGACGAAAGACCAGGCCGCGCCCGCGCAGCCGCGAGCGGAGCAAGCTGGCGTGAGCGAGAAGGACTTTCCACGCGGGATCGGACGGAAAACCGGTGTCCACTTCCTGATCCCGCCGTTTTTCCTACGCGGGATCGGACGGAAAACCGGTGTCCACTTTTCCTGATCCCGCCGTTTTTCCTACGCGGGATCGGACGGAAAACCGGTGTCCACTTTTCCTGATCCCGCTTGCGGGGCTTGCCTTGGCGGGCCGGGGACGGCATGCGTGGGGGAAGAGATCGCCCCCGAACACCAAAGAGGCTTCGCGTGACCGAGACCACGCCCACCATTCCCGAAGACATCGCCGCCCTGAGCTTCGAGCAGGCGCTGGCAGAGCTGGAGAAAATCGTCGGGAAGCTGGAGCAGGGCGAGGTCCCGCTGGAAGAATCAATCGCGATCTATGAGCGCGGCGAAGCGCTCAAGAACCATTGCGAGACGCTCCTGCGTCGCGCCGAGCTACGCGTGGAGAAGATCCAGGCCCGCGCCGACGGCACCGCCGGCGGCACCGAGCCGTTCGATCCGAGCTGACAGTAAAGTCCCACAAAAAGTGGGAACCGGATCTCCGTCCGCATTTGCGGAGAAAAATTAGCACCTCACGCCCTCTTGGCGAGGGTGACCTGATCGCGGCCGAGCGTCTCGAACACGGTCCCGACGATCCCGGCGGAATCGAGCCCGGCATCGGCGTACATCCGATCCGGCTTGCCATGGTCGATGAACGCATCCGGCAGCACCAGCGGCCGCACCCTGAGGCCGGTGTCGAGCAGGCCTTCGCTTGCCAGCGTGTGCAGCACATGGCTGCCGAAGCCGCCCACGGCGCCTTCTTCGATGGTGATCAGGATCTGGTGCTCGCGGGCGAGCCGACGAAGAAGCTCGACATCCAGCGGCTTGGCGAAACGGGCATCGGCGACGGTCGTCGACACGCCCTGCGCCTCCAGCTCCTCCGCCGCCTTCAGCGCCGCGGCGAGCCGGGTGCCGAACGACAACAGCGCCACTGTCGTTCCTTCCCGGAGGACCCGTCCCTTGCCGATCGCAAGTGGCACGCCCTCTTCCGGCATATCGACGCCGACGCCCTCGCCGCGCGGATAACGCAGCGCGATCGGCCCTTCGTCATAGGCAGCCGCCGTCGCGACCATATGGCGGAGTTCCGCCTCGTCGGCCGCCGCCATCACGGCCATGTCGGGCAGACAGGCCAAATAGGCGATGTCGAACGCGCCGGCATGGGTCGGCCCATCGGCGCCCACAAAACCGGCCCGGTCGATCGCGAACCGCACGGGGAGCTTCTGGATCGCCACGTCGTGCACGATCTGATCGTAGGCCCGCTGAAGGAAGGTGGAATAGATCGCCACGAACGGCTTCATGCCGGCGGCCGCAAGTCCGCCTGCGAACGTTACCGCATGCTGCTCGGCGATCCCGACATCGAACGTCCGGTTCGGGAACACCTCCTGGAACATGTCGACCCCGGTGCCCGACGGCATCGCCGCCGTGATCGCCACCACCCGGTCGTCCTTGCGAGCCTCCGAAATCAGACTCTGGCCGAACACCTTGGTGTAGCTCGGCGCGTTGGAAACCGCCTTCACCTGCTTGCCGGTAACCACATCGAAGGTGGAAACGCCGTGATATTTGTCCGACGATCCCTCAGCCGGCGCGTAGCCCTTGCCCTTCTGAGTCACCACGTGAACCAGGATCGGGCCGCGCTTGGCGTCGCGGACATTCTTCAGGACCGGCAGGAGATGGTGGAAATTGTGCCCGTCGATCGGGCCGACATAATAGAACCCCATCTCCTCAAACAGGGTGCCGCCCATGGCGAGCCCGCGGGCGAACTCCTCCGCACGGGCCGCGCCGCGCTCCACGAAGCGCGGCAGGTGGCTGACGATGCCCTTCACGGCCTCGCGCATGGAGACATAGGCCTCGCCGGAAGTCAGCCGCGCCAGATAGGCGCTCATGGCGCCAACCGGCGGCGCAATCGACATGTCGTTGTCGTTGAGGATGACGATCAGCCGCTCATCCATCGCGCCGGCATTGTTCATCGCCTCGTAGGCCATGCCCGCGGACATCGCCCCGTCGCCGATCACCGATACGACATTGTGCTTCTCGCCCAGAAGATCGCGCGCGACCGCAAAACCGAGACCGGCTGAAATCGATGTGGAGGAGTGCGCGGCTCCGAACGGATCGAACTCCGACTCCGCGCGCTTGGTGAAGCCGGACAGCCCGCCCGCCTGCCGCAGCGTCCGGATCCGGTCGCGCCGGCCGGTCAGGATCTTGTGCGGATAGCACTGGTGACCAACGTCCCAGATCAGCTTGTCGCGCGGGGTCTCGAACACATAGTGCAACGCAACGGTCAGCTCCACCACGCCCAGGCCGGCGCCCAAGTGCCCGCCGGTGACCGATACGGCATCGATCGTCTCCTGCCGGAGCTCGTTCGCAAGCTGCTTGAGGTCGGCTTCCGAAAGCTGCCTCAAGTCGGCCGGCACGCCGATCTTGTCCAGGAGCGGCGTTTGGAATGTCGGATGACGGTCGTCAGTCATGCTGTCCTTCGGTCCGATCGCCCGTTCCCGAAACAGGATGGGCTGATCGCGCAACATATCAAGTCGGTCAATCTGCCAGATCGGCGCCGCCCCCGTCGACCGGCTTCTGGCAAAGGTCTAGCGGCACGACGAGAGCCTGCCAACCGCTGTCGCTGTCGGTCTCAACGCTCGGGCAGCGGAATCAGTTCGTCCTCACCAGGAACGCGCGCGAACCGTCCTGCTTTCCAATCGGCTTTGGCATCGTCGATGCGTTCCTTAGACGAGGAGACGAAATTCCACCAGATATAGCGCGGCCCGTCCATGGAAGCGCCCCCGACCAGGACGGCGCGCACGGCGGAAAGCGCGGTCAGGGTCGCGGCGTGTTTGGGATGGAACACGATCAGCCGACCCGGCTCGTAGCGTTCGCCGGCAATCTCGACCTCGCCGGAGATCAAATAGAGCGCCCGCTCCTCGTGGCCGGCGTCCAGAGGCAATCGCGCGCCCGGCTCCAGCACAATGTCGGCATAGAGCGTATCGGAATAGGTGGTGACCGCCGACGACAGGCCGTAGAGCGAGCCGATCATCATCCGCACCTGCTTGCCTTCGCCTTCCGCCACCGGCAGGTCCGCGCCGCCATGGTGGAAGAATGCCGGCTCGACCTCCTCCATCTCCTTCGGAAGCGCGACCCACAGCTGAAGTCCGAGCATGTGCGGCCCTTTGACCCTCTCCTCCGCCGGCGAGCGCTCGGAATGGGCAATCCCCTTGCCCGCCGTCATCCAGTTGATTTCGCCCGGTCGGATCGCCTGCACCGAGCCGAGGCTGTCGCGGTGCATGATCTCGCCTTCGAACAGATAGGTGACCGTGGCAAGGCCGATATGGGGATGCGGGCGCACGTCGAGGCCTTCGCCGACCGGCAGATCGGCCGGCCCCATCTGATCGAAAAAGATGAACGGCCCGACCATCTGCCGGCGTGCGGAGGGAAGCGCGCGGCGCACCTCGAAGCCGCCGATATCGCGCGCCCGAGGCACGATGACCGTCTCGATCGGCGAGCCGCCCTCGTCCACGCTTTCCGGGAAGTCCGTTGGCTGCCAGCTCATCGGCGCGCTCCTCGCCCCCCGCCCAAGGATCGGCTGACGGGGAATGTCCATGTTCGCTCTTCGGTATCTAGGGCTGTGGTGCGGCCAAAGCGAGGCTCGCAGAAAACCCGGCTTTCCGGTTCGCTCCGAACATTAGAAGGGTTGGGGCGAAACCGGTGCCGCTTTCCTCAGACTTCCGCGCAGCCAGCGCGCGACCGCGCGCCGGCCGGTCAAGAGGCGCGGAGCGCAGCGACCACGGCGAAAGACCAGGCCGCGCCCGCGCAGCCGCGAACAAAGCGAGCTGGCGTGAGCGAGAAAAACGACGGAAAACCGGTTCCCACTTTTCCTCGCCCCGCTAAAGATCACGACGGCTTTGGCTCGCCGCCGCCAAAGCCGTAAACGTGATCGACACCCATTTCGAGCGGGGCGCGGGCGGAAAACCGGTTCCCACTTTTCCTCGCCCCGCTAAAGATCACGACGGCTTTGGCTCGCCACCGCCAAAGCCGTAAACGTGATCGACACCCATTTCGAGCGGGGCGCGGGCGGAAAACCGGTTCCCACTTTTCCTCGCCCCGCTAAAGATCACGACGGCTTTGGCTCGCCGCCGCCAAAGCCGTAAACGTGATCGACACCCATTTCGAGCGGGGCGCGGGCGGAAAACCGGTTCCCACTTTTCCTCGCCCCGCTCAGGGTTTAAGGCAGTAGAAGTCGGCGCCCGACGAACGACCGGGCGGCCGCGATTGCGCATTGTCCGCCGGGGCCGACGCCCCGACCTTTGTGACGTCGACGGCCAGGCCGCACACGGCTTGGTCCTGCCGAACCCGGATGGCCTCATGGTCCAAGCAATCGCGCCCATTGTCGCCGTCCTGATCGGATCCGGCTTCATGCTGGCCGGCTACGGCTTGCAGTCCACCCTGCTGCCGCTCAGGGGCGAGCTGGAAGGCTTTTCCGAGCTTTCGCTCGGCCTGTTGGGGTCCGCCTACTATATCGGATTCGTTGCCGGCTGCCTGTTCGGCCCGTTTGTGATTCTGAGATCCGGCCACATCCGCGCCTTCGCCGCGATGGTGGCGATCGGCTCGGCCGCCGCGCTCGCCTTCCCGCTCCTGGTCGCGCCGACGAGCTGGAGCCTGTTCCGTCTCCTGTTCGGCTTCTGCATCGCCTGCCTGTTCAACATCGTAGAGAGCTGGCTCAACGACAAGGCGACCAACACCACCCGCGGCCAGGTGATGTCGGCCTACGTTCTGGTCTCGTTCGGAACGATCATGCTGGGCCAGCTCGCGGTCACGCTCTATCCGATCACCGATTTCGCCCAGTTCGCGCTGTCCTCGATCCTTTTGTCGCTGGCGGCGGTGCCGATCGCGCTCACCAATTCCGGTCAACCCGCCCCGATCGCCGTTGTCCGCTTCCGGCCGCATCACCTGTTTCGCAGCACGCCTGCCGCCTTCGTGGGCGCGACCGGCAGTGGCCTGATCCTGGGCGCCATCTGGGGCTTCGGTCCGGTGTTCGTGACCTCGCTCGGCTATTCCGCCAATACCGCGGCAGTGTTCATGAGCCTTTGCTTCGTCGGCGGCGCGATCGGCCAATATCCGCTCGGCCGTTTGTCCGACTTCTACGACCGTCGTATCGTCATGGTCGCGGCGATGGTGGCCTCGACCATTTTCGCGCTGTTGCTGGCCAGGGCCGAGGCAGAAAGCTGGTGGCTTTTGGCCGCGCTCGGTTTTGGCTTCGGCGCGATGGCGTTCCCCGGCTACTCGCTCGCCGCCGCCCACGCCTTCGATTCCACCGCCTCGGAAGACATGGTGGAGACGTCGGCGACGGTGCTGCTTCTCTACGGAGCGGGCTCCATCATCGGGCCGCTGATTGCCGCCGTGGTGATGAAGTCGGCCGGACCGGGCGGGCTGTTCCTCTATTGCGCGGTGGTCCAGCTCCTGCTCGCCGCCTTCATCCTGGTGCGGATCCGCAAGCGGGCCGCGCTCACCACCGAGGAGAAGTCGGACTTCGACATCTACTCCACCGCGCCGGTCGGCGGCGCCATCACGCCGGAGGCCGTCGACGAAAGCCATCCGCAAATGGAAATGCCGGAGCCGCCGGAAACCGTCGAATCGGAGTTCGACCATCTGGTGGAAACCGCCGGCTTTCCGCTGCCGGATGCCGAGACCGATTATGACGATCTTCTGCAGGCGCCCGCAGGCGAGGAGCCGCTGGACGCGCTGTCCGACGAGGTCAATCGTGGCGGCGGCAATATGCCGGATTCCGAATCCCGATCGTCGTGAGCGCTTTGTCAGTTTGGTGATGGAACGGAACAGCCGGTCCCCATTTCCGAATCCCTTCCCCCTGCGACCGTGCGACGCCGCTCGGCCTGTTTCGGCAGGCCAGATCGTTGCCTAAATTGCCGGCAGACGTACGGCGGTTGCGCGACCGTACACCCGAGAGACAGGATCACCGGACATGAAGGCCGTACGCTACGTCGCCTGGGGACTGGTCATACTCGTGGCCGCGGCAGCCGCCGCCGCTTCGATCGGCTGGTATACCGGCGAGCTCGGCGACCAGAACAAGACCGCGATCGGCGGACCGTTCACCCTGGTCGACACCGAGGGCAACACCGTTACCGAGGCCGATTTCGAAGGCAAGCCCCGGGCGATGTTCTTCGGCTTCACCTTCTGTCCGGATGTCTGCCCCACCACGCTCTATGAAGCCGGAGGCTGGCTCGACGCGCTCGGCGACAAGGCCGACGATCTCAATTTGCTGTACGTGACCGTCGATCCCGAACGCGACACGCCCGAGCAGATGAAGCTCTATCTCTCCTCGTTCGACCCGCGCATCATCGGCCTTTCGGGCAGCCGCGAGCAGATCGACGAGGTGATCAAGAACTACCGCGTTTATGCCCGCAAGGTGGAGTTGGACGACGGCGACTACACGATGGATCACACCGCCTCGGTCATGCTGTTCGACGCGGACGGCAATTTCAAAGGCACGATCGACTATCGCGAGCCGACCGAGAACGCCGTCGCGAAGCTGGAACGGCTCGTCGACGGAAGCTGACGCCATCGAACGGACGGCCGCTCGGCGCAGACGGTTTCCGTCGACCGACGGAACCGGTAAGATAGCGTCTGATCCGTACGCTGTTCGCGCGCGCGATCGGACAAGGACCAATCGACCAAATGACGAAGCCCGTCGCCCTGGGGGTCTCCCTGCTGCTCGTCGCGTTGCTCGCGACCGCCGGCGTGTTGTGGATCGGCTACGGCGACGACATTTTCGTGGAGCACATGCTCGCGACGCTGGCGGGCTGCTTTTGATCATCCGCATCCCGTGACCGCTGCTGCCGCCTCCTCCTTCGCCCCCACAAAGGGTCCGGTGCGCCTCGACCAGGCGCTCGCGGAACGCGGCCTTGCGCGCTCGCGCGCCGCTGCCCGCGATGCCATTCTGCGCGGCGCTGTGTCGGTGGACGGGAAGGCCGTATCGCGCCCGTCCGCGAAGGTCGCGCCCGACGCGGAAATCGTCGTGGACGACCCGGCTGGCGGCTACGTCTCGCGCGGAGCGCTGAAGCTCATTGCCGCGCTGGATGCCTTCGCCATCGATCCCGCCGGAGCCGAAGCCCTCGACCTCGGCGCCTCCACCGGCGGGTTTACCCAGGTGCTCCTGGAGCGCGGCGCAGACCGAGTGACGGCGGTGGATGTCGGGCACGGCCAGCTCGCACCGGAGATCGCCGCCGACCCGCGCGTTGTGGCAATCGAAGGGCTGAACGTCCGCGAACTGACAGCGGATCGTCTGGCGGCAGCTCCCTCCCTGATCGTCGCCGACTTAAGCTTCATCTCGCTCACCCGTGCGCTGGGGCCGGCGCTTGCGCTTGCCGCCCCGGGCGCGACCCTTGCCGCTTTGGTCAAGCCGCAATTCGAGGTCGGGCGCGACGGCGTCGGCAAGGGCGGGATCGTGCGCGACGAGGCGCGGGTGGAGGCGGCGCTCGTCGCCGTCCGCGCCTTTGTCACCGAAGCCGGATGGCAGGTGATCGGGTTGATCGCCTCGCCGATTGCCGGCGGCGACGGCAATCGGGAATATCTGATCGCGGCACGGAGGGCGGAGCGATGAGCCGCGGCCGCCCGCGCAACCGCGGCCGAAGCGCCCGGCCGGCGCCTCCGCCCAAGCGGATGACCGTCACAATCGACGCCCTCGGACACCACGGCGACGGCATCGTGCGGGGCGATCCGCCGATCTACGTTCCGCGCACGCTTGCCGGCGAGACCGTAGACATCGAAGTCTCGGGAAGCCGAGCCACCCTGCTCGCGGTCAAGACCCCCTCGCCCGACCGGGTCGAGCCGCCCTGCCCGCACTTCGGAAGCTGCGGCGGCTGTGCGCTCCAGCACATGGCCGAACCCGCCTACCGGGCCTGGAAGCGCGAGCTGGTCTTAGCCGCGCTTACCGCCCGCGGCTTTGCAACCCCAATCGATTCCCTGATTTCGGCGCGACCCCACACCCGCCGGCGCGCGGTCTTGAGCGCGGAGGCGCGCGGCCGCTCGCTCGCCCTGGGCTATCATGAGCGCAGCTCCCACAGCCTGGTCGACATCCAGTCCTGCCTGGTGCTGACGCCGGGACTGGAAGCGCTGCTGCCCGCGCTGCGCACGCTCGCAAAGCCTTTCCAGGCGAAGGGCGGCCTCCGGCTGACGGTCACGGAAACCGAAACCGGGATCGATCTGGCGATCGAAGGCGGTCGCGAACCCGACCCAACCGCCCTCGCTACCCTTACAGAGACCATGCACACGGCCGGGATCGCCCGTCTCAGCCACGACGGCGAGGCGGTCATCATGCTCACCGAGCCGGTCGTCGCCATCGGTCCCGCGCGGGTGGGGCTACCTCCCGCCGCCTTTCTACAGGCGACCCAGGATGCCGAACACGCGCTCGCCGACCATGTGACCGCGGCAGCGGCGGGCGCGAAATCGGCCGTCGACCTGTTTTCCGGCCTCGGCACGTTCGCCCTGCGCCTGGCCCAAGATCGTCCGGTCCACATGGTAGAATCGGAGCGCGCGCTGGTGGAGGCGGGCCAGGCCGCCGCCCGGCGGACCTCGGGCTTGAAGCAGGTTACGGGCGAGGTGCGCGACCTCTTCACCTTCCCGCTCGCCACCCGTGAGCTCGACCGCTACGACCTCGTCGTGTTCGATCCGCCGCGTGCCGGCGCGGCCGCCCAGGCCGCCGAAATCGCCGCCTGCAAGGCGAAGACGGTGGTCGCCGTCTCCTGCAATCCTGCAACGCTCGCCCGCGATCTCAGGAGTCTGGTCGACGGTGGCTACCGGATCGAGACGGTCACCGCGGTGGACCAATTCCTCTACGCGCCCCATATCGAAGTGGTCGCCGTCTTGAGGAGGTGAATCGCGCCATGGCCCTGTCCCCGTTCGAACGGTTCGCGACGCGCACCCGCTACGCCGTCGCCCAGAGCGCGCGGGTGGGCTGGTATGGCACCCAGAGCCTCCTCGCGACCCGCCTGGTGGACCGCATCGGACGGGAGATCCCCGAGGAAGAGCGGCGGAGGGCGCGTACCGAACGGCCGACACCCACCCGGGCTCGGCTGTTTCAGGACGTGCAGGCCCTGCTTGCCCGCGATCTCGCCAACGTGGAGGCCGGCCTGTATCCGATGCCGCGCGACGAGCGCGGCGGCGTCTCCGGCGCGATCAAGCGCTCACGCGCCTATTTCGACGATCTGCCGGACGTGGTGCGCCGTCGCCATTCGCGCAGCCACGACGAGGTCGGCGCCAGTGCGGCCAGCGCCTCCCGACCGGACTACTACATGCAGAATTTCCATTTCCAGAGCGACGGCTGGATGAGCGAGCATTCCGCCCGCCTTTACGACACCCAGGTGGAGACCCTGTTCCTCGGCGCCGCCGCCGCCATGCGCCGCCAGGCGCTGGTGCCCATCGCCGCCGAATTGGCGAAGCGGGACCAGCGGCGGCTCTCCTTCATGGATCTCGCGTGCGGTACCGGCGGCTTTCTGCGCACCGTCAACCGGGCGTTCCCACGGCTGGCGACGATCGGGATCGACCTCTCAGACGCCTATCTCGCCCATGCAAGGGAGACGATCGGCCGGCGTCCGCGCAGCGGGCTTGCGGTCGCCAGCGCCGAGCAGCTTCCGTTCGCCCCCGGCGTGCTCGATTTTTCGACCGCGATCTTCCTTTTTCACGAGTTGCCGCCGGAGGTGCGGGCCACCGTCGCCCGGGAGCTGGCGCGTGCAACCGCGCCCGGGGGCCTGTTCGTGCTGGTCGATTCGCTGCAATTCGGCGACCAGCCGGACTTCGACGGGCTCCTGGACCTGTTCCCTCAGCTTTTCCACGAGCCCTACTATCGCAACTATCTCACATCCGATTTTAGCGGTCCGTTCGAGACGGCGGGCTTTACGGTGGAGGACAGCTTCACCGCCTTCCTGTCGAAGATCGTGGTTTTTCGACGCAAAGGATCTGACGCGAGGGGCCTTAAGTCATAAATCGGACGTAGAGTGATGGTTTGAGTCAAGGCGAGCGCCGGTCGATGGTCGAGGCGCTCGGTCTTTTCTATTGCTCCCTCGAGCGGTGCGAGACATGCGCAGAATCGCAATTCTCACGGTTGCCGCCTTCTGCATTGTCCTCGGTCTTCTGACCGTTTGGACCCCCATTCCAACTGGCGTCCCGCTGCTCGCCGTCGGCATCTTCCTGCTTTTGACGGTGAGCCCCCGCGCCAAGAAGGCGCTGCGCAGACTGCGCACCCGGGTGCCCCGGATCGATCGCGGCATCGAATGGGTGGAAGCGCGGGCCCATCGCTCCATGGCCGTCACCTTGAAGCGCACCCGACCCTTCCGCCCCAAGCCCAAGCTGGTGCCGGCTTCCGCGAGCGATCCGAATCGGCCGGCGGGGTAGGATTTCGTTCAGGCCGCGCGTGACGTCGAAAGTCTTACCGGGCCCAGACTTTTCCAAGCTTCCGCGGCAACGTTTTTCTTGTGCGTTGATCCAAACTCCGCTCATTTCCGCGAAAGCGGGAATCCATACGACATCTCTGAGAAAATAGCCGCGTTCCTATTTGGAATGGCGCCTGCAAGAGCGCAGAGTGCGATGGAAGTATTTCCACCAGGCAGCTTACTCCCTATAGATTCCCGCCTTCGCGGGAATGAGCGGAGTAAAAGGACACGCAGACCGAATAAATCAGCTCGGGGAGAACGTCGCCACTCGATGAAAGGCCTTCACCCGGCGGATCACCACCATCGGGTCGGCTTTCAGCGTATCCAGCTTGATTTCCAGCCGGTCATCCTTGCGCTTCCAGTTCTTCACCGTCAGCCGGCGCCACCATGGCCCTTCGTCCGGCACCACCACCGCCCGCTCCAGCGGCACGGCCAGACGCACCACCAGCCGCGAGAAGTGCATGGTTCTCAGATTGGTCTCACGCACGTCGATCGAGGCAATCGCCGTCCAAGAGATCACACCGATTCGATCGACATAGAGACCCTGCATGTTCGCCGCGATCTGGGGGCGGCGGGCCTCGATCAGCGGCCGAAAGTAGACGGAGCTGCCGAGCCCGGCTAACGCGAGCAGCAATCCGGCCGGCTCGCGCTGCAGGAGCGTCACGATCGCGCCAATGAAGATCAGCGTCGCGCCGCCATAGACCAGCGCCTCTCCGCTGGTGGAATTGTAGCCGACGGAGAAGGCCTTCGGCATCGGCTCGGGGGCTGTGTCATCCGGCTCGATCATCGAGGATCTCTGTCGCGTCGATCGTGATGCCGAAGCCGCCCAAGCCGACATAGTGGCGCTCGCGAGAGGCCAACAGGCGAATCGAGCTGACCCCGAGATCGCGCAGGATCTGCGCGCCGAGACCGATTTCGCGCCATTCCTCGTCCCGCTGGCGGGCCGTGTCGTGCCCCTCGTCCAGGCCGGCGGACTGGCGCGGCCGGTCTGAGGTCGGCGACACGCCGGCCGAGCCATCGCGCAGATAGACGATGACGCCGCGCTTGGCTTCGCCGATGCGCTCCATGATCCGTTCGATCGGCCGATCCTTACCGAACACATCGTCCAGGATCGCCTCGCGCTGCAGCCGGGCGGGAATGGATTCGCCGTCGCGGATATCGCCGAAGATCAGAGCCAAATGCTGCACGCCTTCGAACCGTGTGCGATAGCTGACCGCCTGAGCCGGACCGATCGGGGTTTCCACGATCGCCTCGCCGATGCGCTCCACCAGCCGCTCGGTGCGCTGGCGCCACGCGATCAAGTCGGCAACCGACACCGATTGCAGCTTGTGCTCCGCCGCGAAGGCGGCAACCTGCTCGCCCCGCTTCACCGTACCGTCGTCATTGACGAGTTCGCAGATCGCGCCCACCGCCGGCAGACCGGCCAGCTTGCACAAATCGACCGCCGCCTCGGTGTGGCCGGAGCGCATGAGCACGCCGCCGTCGCGCGCAATCAACGGGAACACGTGGCCGGGGCGAACGAAATCGGAAGGGCCGGAATTGCCGTTGGCGAGCGCGCGCACGGTGTTGCAGCGCTCTTCCGCCGAAATGCCGGTGGTCAGGCCATGGCGCACGTCGACGGAGACGGTAAAGGCTGTCGACAGCGGCGCGTTGTTGTCAGACACCATCGGCGTAAGATTGAACCGTTCCGCATCGCCCCGGGTCATCGGCGCGCAAAGGATGCCGGAGGTGTGGCGCACGATGAAGGCGATCTTTTCCGGCGTGGCATGGTTTGCGGCGACGATCAGATCGCCCTCGTTCTCGCGATCGTCGTCGTCGGTGACCACGACGATCTCGCCGCGCTCGAAGGCGCGAATGGCATCGGCGACGCGGGTGAACTTTTCGGTCATGAATGCAATACCTTGTTAAGGGAGTCGCCGATCTGACCGCGGTGACGCAGGGCATGATCGGCCAGCACACAGGCGAGCATCGCTTCGCCCACGGGAACGGCGCGGATGCCGACACAGGGATCGTGTCGGCCCTTGGTGGACACCTCGACCTCCTCGCCGGCGCTCGTGATCGAACGGCGCGGCGTCAGGATCGAGGAGGTCGGCTTGACGGCGAACCGCACGACGACCGGCTGGCCGGTGGAAATGCCGCCTAAGATGCCCCCCGCGTGATTGCTCAGGAAATGAGGCCGGCCATCGTTGCCGACGGTCATTTCATCGGCGTTTTCTTCGCCCGACAGCGCCGCCGCGGCGAAACCCGCGCCAATCTCGACGCCTTTGACGGCGTTGATGGACATCATCGCCCCGGCGATTTCCTGGTCGAGCTTACCGTAGATCGGCGCGCCGAGGCCGGAGGGCACCCCCTCCGCCACCACCTCGACCACCGCGCCGGTGGAGGAGCCGCGCTTGCGAACCGAATCGAGATAGTCGCTCCAGACCTCGACGGTGCCGGGATCGGGACAGAAGAACGGGTTTTCCGACACCGCGTCCCAGTTCCAGGCGGTGCGGTCGATCTCGTGCGGCCCGATCCGCACGAGTGCGCCGCGAATCGTCACCTGAGGCAGCACCTTGGCGGCGATCGCGCCCGCCGCAACGCGGGCCGCCGTTTCGCGCGCCGACGAACGCCCACCGCCGCGCGGATCGCGCAAGCCGTATTTCGCGTCGTAGGTGAAATCCGCATGGCCCGGACGATAGCGGTCTGCGATCGCGCCATAGTCCTTGGAGCGCTGATCGACATTCTCGATCATCATGGCGATCGGCGTGCCGGTGGTGCGGTACTGGCCATCGGCCTCCTCCACCACGCCCGACAGCACTCGCACCTCGTCCGGCTCGCGCCGCTGGGTGGTGTAGCGCGACTGGCCGGGCCGGCGCCGATCCAGCGCGGCTTGGATCTCGTCGCGACTGACGGAGAGGCCGGGCGGGCAGCCGTCCACCACGCAGCCGATGGCAGGGCCGTGGCTTTCGCCAAAGGTCGTGACGCGAAACAGATGACCGAAGGTGTTGTGGGACATGCTCTCGACCGCGGATGTGTGGCGGTTTGATCTAGGTCCTGTGACCGGCCGGGTCAAACGGTCGGGAGTTCGCCGGGCGCCGCGAGGCTCAAATCAGCTCCACACCGCCGTCGCGAAAGACCGCGATCCGGTCCTGGGGGGCCGGTAGTGCCGGCGCCTCCGCCGTCGGCGTACCCACAACCAGGTGATGCAGCACCCGGTAGACCCCGCCATGGGAGACCACCACCGAATCACGCTCCAGCGTCGCCAGCCAACCGGCCACGCGGCGCTTCAGGTCGCCGTAGCTCTCGCCGCCTGGCGGCAGGAAGCCCCACTTGTCGCGCCGCCGGGCGCGCACCGCATCGGGATCGATCTGCTTGAGTTCCGGAATGGTGTGGCCGCGCCACTGACCGAACGCGACCTCGCGCAGACGCTCTTCCAGCCGATAACCGTCCGCCTCCAGCCCGTTTTCGCCGCGCACGATCTCCATGGTCTCCCGCGCCCGCGACAGGGGCGAGGCGACCCAATCGACATCGCCGACGCAGCGACCGAATCGCGCCAGGCAATCGGCCAGGCGATCGCCGTTGCGCCGCGCCTGGCTCCGGCCGTGATCGTTCAGCGGCACGTCCGTCTCGCCCTGGAGCCGCTCTTCGGCGTTCCAGTCGGTCTGGCCGTGGCGAATGTGGATCAGCAGAACGCCCGGACGCAGGATTTCCGGCGGGGTCACCCGCGCTCAGTCCTTGACGGTGGAGATGTCCGGCGCGTCCACCGCCTTCATCCCGACCACGTGGTAGCCGGAATCGACATGGTGCACTTCGCCGGTGACGCCGCGCGACAGCGGCGACACGAGATAGAGCGCGGCATCGCCGACTTCCTCGATCGTCACCGTCTTGCGCAGAGGCGAATTCAGCTCGTTCCATTTCAGGATATAGCGGAAGTCGCCGATGCCGGAAGCGGCCAGCGTCCGAATCGGCCCCGCCGACAGCGCATTGACGCGGATCTTCTTCGGCCCGAGATCCGCCGCCAGATAGCGCACGCTCGCCTCCAACGCGGCCTTGGCGACACCCATCACATTGTAGTGTGGCATCACCTTTTCCGCGCCATAGTAGGTCAGCGTCAGGATCGATCCGCCATCCGTCATCAACGGCTCCGCGCGCTGGGCGATCGCCGTCAGCGAATAGCAGGAGATGTTGAGCGTCTTGTTGAAATTCTCAGCCGTGGTGTCGACGTAGCGGCCGGTGAGCTGATCGCGGTCGGAGAACGCGATCGCGTGCACGACGAAGTCGATCGAGCCCCACTCCTTCTCCAGGTTGTCGAAAACCTGGTTGATGCTTTCCGGCTCGGTCACGTCGCAGTGGCCGGCGACGAACGCGCCCAGCTCCGCCGCCAGCGGCTCGACGCGCTTGCGCAGCGCATCGCCCTGGTAGGTGAAGGCAAGCTCCCCGCCCTGCGCGCGCACCGCCTTGGCGATGCCCCATGCCATCGATCGGTTGTTTGCGACACCCAAAATCAGGCCGCGCCTGCCTTCCATGATGCCGCGAGAGTCCGCCATGATGTTCTTGATGATCCGCTTGTTGGAGGCGCCTCCGCCCGGGTCGCACCGATATGGCACAGGGCCTTGAGGGCTTCAAGCCGCGAGACGAGACACGCTTGAGCGAGCAGGTGCATGTTCTCCCTCGACGGAGGGGGAGAGAAGTGGCAAATCGTGTCGGCAATGACCCGAAAAAACCCGCCTTCACCCGAGCTCATCGAGCGGTTTGCCGCCATCGTCGGCGCATCCCATGCGCTTCGATCCCCGGACGACCAAGCCCCCTACTTGACCGAATGGCGCCGGCTTTATCATGGCCGCACGCCGCTCGTTCTGCGGCCTGGAAGCATCGATGAAGTCGCCAAAATCCTGTCGCTTGCAAGCGAATCGGATACGTCGATCGTGCCCCAGGGGGGCAACACCGGCCTGGTCGGCGGCCAGGTGCCGGACGAGAGCGGCGCGGAAATTCTCGTCTCGCTCGCCCGGCTCGACCGCATCCGCGAGGTCGACGCGGAGGGCTATACCCTGACGGCGGAGGCCGGCGTCACGCTGGCCGGCGTGCAAGCCGCGGCCGACGAGGCCGATCGCCTGTTTCCGCTATCGCTCGCCTCGGAAGGCTCCTGCACCATCGGCGGAAATATCTCCACCAATGCCGGCGGCACCGGCGTGCTGGCCTACGGCAACACCCGCGATCTGGTGCTCGGGCTGGAAGTCGTGCTGGCGAGCGGCGAGATCTGGAACGGACTGCGCCGACTGCGCAAGGACAACACCGGCTACGATCTGAAGAATCTGTTCATCGGCGCGGAAGGCACGCTCGGGATCGTTACCGCCGCCGTGCTGAAGCTCCACCCGAAGCCGGTTGGCCGCGAGGTCGCGATCGCCGCGGTTGAAAGCCCGGCCGATGCGGTCGCCCTGTTCGACCGGGTGAAGGCGGCCGCCGGCGGCGCCGTCGTCGCCTTCGAGCTCATCGGCCGGCGCGGGCTGGAATTCGTGCTCGCCCATGCGCCCGGCAATCGCGATCCGATGGCCACGCCTCATCCCTGGTATGTGCTGGTCGAGATCGCCTCCGGCCAGAGCCGCGAGGAAGCCCGCACGCTGCTGGAAGCAGCCCTCGGCGAGGCCATCGAAGCCGGCCTTGCGACCGACGCCGTCGTTGCGGAAAGCCTCGACCAAGCAGCCGCCTTCTGGCGCCTGCGGCATATGATCTCCGAAGTCCAACTCCACGAGGGCGGATCGGTCAAGCACGACATCGCCGTGCCGATCGCCGCGATTCCCGCCTTCGTGGAAGAGGCGACCCGGGCGGTCGAAACCCTGATTCCCGGCGCGCGCACGGTGCCGTTCGGCCACCTCGGCGACGGTAACCTCCATTTCAACGTGAGCCAGCCCGTCGGCGCCGACAAGGCCGCCTACCTGGCACGCTGGGAGGAGATCAACGCGGTCGTCCACGCGATCGTGCGCGATCATGGCGGATCGATCTCCGCCGAGCATGGCATTGGCCGGCTGAAGCGCGATCTCGTGGCGAGCGTGCGCGATCCGGTCGAGCTTTCAATGATGCGACAGGTCAAGAGGATGCTCGATCCCAAAGGCATCCTCAATCCCGGCCGCGTATTGATCCATCCGGACGATTGAGATTGGTCCGAACAAGCATAGGCGGCGACATGGCGAAGATCTGGGGGCGGAACACCTCGGCGAACGTGCAGAAGGCGATGTGGACGATCGGCGAGATCGGCCTGCGGGTCGAGCGGATCGACATCGGTGGGCCGTTCGGCGGCACCCGCGAACCCGCCTATCTGGCGCTCAACCCGAACGGCCTGGTGCCCACGCTTCAGGAAGACGACGGCTTCGTGATGTGGGAATCCAACGCCATCGTGCGCTATCTCGCCGAAAAACATGCCGCCGCGATCCATCCCGACGATTTGCGCACCCGCGCGATCGCCGGCCAGTGGATGGACTGGGAACAGACGGTTCTTTCGCCGGCGATCGGCCCGGTGTTCTGGGGTCTGGTGCGCCAGTCGGCGGCCGAGCGCGACGAGAAGACCATCGCCGCGGCGAAGGAAAAGACCCTCGCGGCCGTGGCCATGATGGAAGATCGGCTCGCCGAGACCCGCTTTTTGGCTGGCGACGCCTTTTCGATCGGCGACATTCCGGCAGCTGTCCACGTCCGCCGCTTTCTGGAGTTGTTCGAGCAGCGGCCGTCTTGTCCCAATGTCGAACGTTGGTTCGGCGAGATCGCCCAACGCGAGCCGTTCCAGACCCATGTGACAGCAATCGCGATGCAGTGAGACCTGTTAAAGATTCCGCTCATTCCCGCGAAGGCAGGAAGCCGTAGGAAACAAGCGATTTCACAGTAGAAGTCGCGCGCGAGCGCAGACTTCCCGACTCCCAACGGCTTGAAATGATGGCGTTCCTTTCTCAAAAGCCGCATGGCTTCCCGCCTTCGCGGGAATGAGAGGAGTCATCAAGGAAGGCCAACGATAAAGCCGGTTTCGTCAGTCGAACAGGTCGAACTGACCTTTGTCCGGCTTCGAGTCGGGGGCCGGCTCGTCCGCCGGTGGCGACGACACCGGATCCACCGGGTTCTGAATGCCCGGATCGTCCTGGCCAACGGCATTGACGCGGGAGCCGATCGCAACCGCCTCGAAAGTGTCTTCCGGCGCCGGCCGTAGGATCGAGGTCGCCGTTTTGGCGTCGACCGAACGGGTATCGAGCCAGAGCGCGAAATCCTCCGGCTGCACCACGGCCGGCATCCGGTCATGGATCGGCGATAGCGTCGCGTTCGCCGCCGTCGTCAGGATCGCCGCGGTTTCGATCACCCCCCCATCGGGATCGGTCCAGTCTTCCCAAATGCCGGCAAAGGCGACCAGATCGCCCTCGCTCGGGCGGATCAAATAAGGCTGGGAGCGGGTGCCCTTGCGCTTTTGCCATTCATAGAAGCCGCTTGCCGGGATCAGGCAACGCTTGTGGCGCATGGCGGTGCGGAAGGACGGCTTGTCGATCGCGGTTTCGGAGCGCGCATTGATCAGATTGGCGAGCTTGCTCGGGTCCTTGGCCCAACCGGGAATCAGACCCCAGCGCACCAAAACGAGCCGGCGCACTCCCGGCTGGTCCTCCCGCACGATCAGAATCGGTTGCGACGGCGCGATGTTGTAGCGCGGCGGCGCCTGGTGGGCCTCGAGCGCGTCGAAAAGCGCCTGGACCTCTTCAGGGCGCGCAACAAGAGTGTACCGGCCGCACATCGTCGCCTACCGTTGTTCCTCGGTCCCATCATGGCCTGACGGGATCGCACCGACCCCAACTCTCTCGGTATCCCGTTGTGACGAACCAATCGCAAGCCCCCGTCTTGCCCCGCCTGGGGATCAGTGTCGCCTGTTGGCGCGGCGACCAGGTGCTTCTGGTGGAGCGGGGCCGTCCACCGCTTGAGGGCCTGTGGAGCCTGCCGGGCGGTCATGTCGAGCCGGGAGAGCCGATCCGCGATGCCGCCCTGCGGGAGCTCGCCGAAGAGACCGGCGTGGACGCCGACCTTCTCGGCCTTGTCGATGCGCACGACGTCATTCGCCGCGACGAGGACGGAACGCTGCGCGCCCACTACGTGCTGGTGGTGTTCGCGGCCCGCTATCGCGCTGGAGTGGCGAGCGCCGCCGACGACGCCCGCGCGGTGCAATGGGCCCGTCCGGAGACAATCGAGGCACTGGCGACCACCGACGGTCTCGCCGATGTGGTCGCGCGGTCGCGTTGCCTGCTCGACGGCTCCTGAAGCATCAAGCGCTTCCCCGCATCGCCTGAAACGCTTGAGAAACGCTCAGACCACGCCGATCGCGATCAGACCCAGCCGGGCGAGAATCACCACGCCGATTGCGGTCAGCAATCCCCCGGCGACCCAGTTGAGCTGCTCCAGCCAGTGATCGTCCAGGTGGACCCTCAGCCGCGCCACGATCGCCGAGATCATCACCCACCACAGTAGGCAGCCGGCGGCGACCCCGAGCACCAACTCGGACGCCGCCAGCCAATCCCCCGGCTCCGGCGCCCATTCGCCCAGCGTTCCGAACAGGGCGAGAAAGCCCAGCAGCGCGCCGGGATTGGTGATGGTCAGCGCAAAGGCGGCCGCCATTCCCGACAGGACACCCTCGGAACGCTCCCCATCGGTGGCGTTGATGTGGGGGTGGCTCAAAATGATCCGGAGCCCGAACAGGATCAAAATCCCCCCGCCCACCACCTGGATGGTGCGGGCATGGCCTTCGAAGAAATCGCCGACCGCCGTCAGGCCGAACGCGGCCGCCGCCGCGAACATGGCATCGGCGATGACAGACCCCGTGCCCGTGATCACGCCCGGCAGAAAGCCGCGCCGAAATGCCCGCTGCATGGCCATGACGTTGACGGGCCCGACCGGAGCGGCCGCGATGAAACCGATCGCGACCCCCAACAGGATCATGCCGAGCTCACTCACGACGTCGGGGGCCTCCGCAGGATGGGCTGAACAAGAGACATCACGTTAGCGGCTAACGAACCAATCTGGAGGGGAGTTTCAATCACACTTGGAAGGAGGCCGGTGCAACTTGTAAGACTGGAGAGGGATGAGGGAAAGTGGACTTCGGTGTTTGCCCTCGCTCGGGCCAGTCGAGCATGCCCTCGGGTTCGGTTCGCTGCGACACGACGTCATCGCCGTTCGAAAGCCGGACGCGGCGCGAGATCAGGCGGCACATGCGCCACACGATTGGGGCACGCACAGCCCCTGCGAGAGGAGACAGTGCGGTGATCGCTGCGCGACCGATCAGACAAGCCGTCATGATCCTCCCATTGCTCGCGCTCGCCGTGCCGGCGGGCGGCGCGCAGGCGGCTGCGGACATCGAGCGCCCCGCCGTCTGGCCGATCGCGGCGCCCATTCTGGAGCCGGGCCTGGCGCCGGTATCCGACGATCCCCTCCACCCGTTCGCTCCCTTGAAGCAAACACCGGACCAAACGACCGAGCCGAGTGACGGATCGGAGACCTCGCCGGCCCCGGCCGAGCCTGCGGTCGGGAAGGCGCCGCCCGTCCACTACGGCGATACCGAGTTGCCGAGAGCCGTTGCCCGCATGCGCAATGCCTTGATGGACGCGGCGCGAACCGGCCAGGTTGAGGAGCTCGGCCGGGTCTTGGAACAGAACGAAATGCCGCCGACCCTCTCGTTCGACCCGGTCGACGATCCGGTGACGTTTCTCAAGCAGGCGTCCGGCGACGCCGAAGGTCGGGAGATCCTGGCCCTGCTTCTGGAGATCCTGGAGGCCGGCTGGGTCCATGTCGATGTCGGCACGCCGCAGGAAATGTATGTCTGGCCCTATTTCGCGCGCTGGCCGCTCGATGGCCTGTCGCCCGAACAGGAGGTCGAACTCTATCGTATCCTGACCGCCTTCGACGTGGACGAGATGCGCCGCCATGGCGGCTACATCTTCTACCGGGTCGGGATCGGTCCGGACGGCACGCTGCACTATTTCGTGGCCGGCGAGTAGGCCCGCAACGGTTTGACCCGTTCTGCTTTCCACGGAGTCGCCGAACGACTCTAACCCATTGTTTTGACGCATTTCCGGACGGCCAACCGGTTTCCACTTGGCCTGGAAGTGCGCTAGAGCGTGTCCCGTTCAAACTGATTCTATTTAAACGATAAGGACTTGCTCAAGTTATTGAATCTGGAGCCATTTCTTACCGCCGACGCACCGCGATCAGGCCGGCGGCGACGATAAGGACGATGCCGGCGACGGCGCGCAGCTCCGGGAGTTCCTGGAAGAACAGCGCGCCCCATAGCGCGGCGAAGCCGACATAGGCGAAGTCGTAGGACGCCACCACCGACGGCGCGCCGAGTTGGTAGGCGATCGCCGCGCCCACGCTTCCCACGATCAGCGAACCGGCAAGGATCGCCATGGCGCCCCATTGGCCGAGACCCATCGCAGTCCAACTGCCCAAAAGATAGGCGGACGTGCCTCCGCCCCAGAGCCAGCCCGCAAGGGTCCCGAGCAAGCCGGCGACCACGAACGCGCCATTCAGCGCCAACGACAGCGCGAACGGATGCTCCGCCCGACATTTGGTCCGCGTCAGAATCATAGCGAGCGCGTAGCAGACGGCGGAGACCAGCGGCAGCAGGACGAAGGCGTTGAAGTCGTCGGCGCTGGGGGCAAGGATCAAGAGCACGCCGACGAAGCCGAGCGCGACCGCGCCCCAGCCCACAAGACCGACGCGCTCGCGCAGGAACGCCGCCGAAAACAGCGTGATGAAGATCGGCAGGGTGTAGTAGGCCGAAGCCGCGATCGACAGCTTCAGGTGCGGCAGGGCGGCATAATAAACCACCCACATGGCAACCAGGAGCACGCTTCTGAGAAGCGTCCAACCCGGCCGCACCACCCGCAATGCCGCGAGACCGGTCCCGCGGCGCGCGAAGCCGATCGCCACCAGGGCCGGCATCGCGATCAGCGAACGCAGCACGAAGATCTGCCAGAGCAGAAAATCGCTGCTGACGAACTTGATGACGGCATCGCCGAAAGACAGAATGGCGACCGTGACGACGATCGTGGCGATCGCAAGCGCGAGATTGTCGCCGCTTGCGGCAGCGGCCTCCCTCGCCGCGCCCGACGTCATCCCTCCGCCGGCAACGCCTCCACGAACGAGATCGGCGCGCCCTCCCCCGGATTGACGAGGTCGCCTTCCCACATCACCTTGATGCCCCGCACGATCGTGCCCACCGGCCAGCCGGTAACGGAAAGCCCGTCATAAGGCGTCCAACCGGCCTTGGTGGCGATCCAGTCGTTGCTGATCGTCTCGGTCCGCTTCAGATCGACGATGGTTAGGTCCGCATCGTAGCCGAGCGCGATCCGGCCCTTGCGCGAAATCCCGAAGATCCGCTGCGGCCCGGCACTGGTCAGGTCCACGAACCGCTCCAGCGTAAGCCGGCCCTTGGCGACATGATCGAGCATCACCGGCACCAGCGTCTGAACCCCGGGCATGCCCGACGGCGATTCCGGATAGGAATTGGCCTTCTCTTCCCGGGTATGGGGAGCGTGGTCGGAACCCAAAACGTCCACCAGTCCGTCGCGCACGGCCTGCCAGATTCGCGCCCGATGGGCGGCATCACGCACCGGCGGGTTCATCTGCATCAAGGTGCCGAGCCGCTCGCCGTCCTCGTCGATCGCCAGCGTCAGGTGATTCGGCGTGACTTCCAGGGTGGCCACGTCCTTCTGATCGGCTAGATAGTCCATCTCTTCGGCGGTGGAGATATGCAGGACGTGCACCCGCCGGCCCGCCTTTCGCGCCGCGCCGACGAGCCGGCGGGTCGCCATCAGCGCCGCCGTCGGGTCCCGCCAGACCGGATGCGAGGTCGGATCGCCCGGCACGCGCAGGTCCTTGCGTTCGCGCAGCCGCGGTTCGTCCTCCGCATGGACCGCGCAGCGCCGCGAGATCGCCCGCATCACCCGGTCCAGCGTCGGGTCGTCCTCCACCAGCAGCGTCCCGGTCGACGATCCCATGAAGATCTTGATGCCGGCCGCACCCGGCAGCTTTTCCAGGTCCGCCAGCGCATCGATATTCTCCGCCGTGGCGCCGACCCAGAAGGCATAATCGCACGACATGCGCCCGGACGCCCGGCGCAGCTTGTCGTCCAGCGCAGCGGCGGAGGTCGTCGTCGGCGAGGTGTTGGGCATCTCGAACACGCCGGTGACTCCGCCGAGCACGGCGGCACGCGCGCCGGTCTCCAGGTCTTCCTTGTGCTCCAGCCCCGGCTCGCGGAAATGCACCTGACTGTCGATCACGCCCGGCAGGATGTGCAGCCCGCGACAGTCCACGACCTCGCTAGCCGACGCCTGGATCAGATCGCCAATCGCGGCGATGCGGCCATCCCGAACGCCGACGTCGACCTGCTCGCGGCCGTTGGGGGTGACGACAGTACCGCCGGCAAACACGGTGTCGAAGCTTCCGCTCATCTCTCAGGCGACCTCGGTCCGGTTTCGATTCCGACGCGTTTATAGCATCATGAGTTGAATGGTCATTCCCCGATGGCGGCGATTCGCCGATGCCGGGGCAGAACCTTGCCGGAGCGGGCCCGCGACCCTACGTCGAAGTCGGCGGGACGCGTTGCGGCGCCAATGTGTGATCTGGGAGATGCCTCGATGACGGCTCAGTACATCGCCGAGCTCGACGATCGGGCGGTCATCCGCGTGAGCGGGCCCGAGGCGCGCTCCTTTCTCCACAACCTTTTGACATGCGATCTGGAGACGATCACCGACGGCACGGCCCGCTACGGCGCACTCCTGACGCCCCAGGGCAAGGTGCTGGTCGACGGCTTCGTCATGACCCAGCATCCCGACACGCTGATCGTCGACCTGCCGCGCGCGAGCGCGGCGGAATTCCTGAAGCGGCTGAAGGTCTACAAGCTGCGCGCCAAGGTCGAGATCGCAGACGTGACCGCCGACCACCGGGTCTATGTGGTCTGGGGCGGCGCCGGGCCGCCGATGCTGCCGGGCGTCGTGGTCCGCGATCCCCGTCTCGATGCGCTCGGCTATCGGGCGGTCGTGCCACGGACGGCCATCGTCGCGGGGTCGGGCCTCTCCGGCTTCACCCGCACCGATCCCGGCGCCTACCACGCCCATCGCATCGCGCTCGGAGTACCGCAATCCGGCCGCGACTTCGTGCTCGGCGATGCCTTTCCGCACGATGTGGACATGGACCAGCTCAAGGGCGTCGACTTTACCAAGGGCTGCTATGTGGGCCAGGAAGTCGTCTCCCGCATGCACCATCGCGGCACCGCCCGCCGGCGGATCGTGAAGGCGCTCGGAGAGGAATCCCTGCCGCCGCCGGGCGCGCAAATTCTCGCCAACGACCGGCCGATCGGCACCCTTGGCTCCGTGGCCGGAAAGGCCGGGCTCGCATTGGTGCGTCTCGACAGGGCCAAGGCGGCCATGGACGCCGGCGAAACCATCACCGCGGACGGGCATCCGATCCGTCTGGAGCTGCCGGAGTGGGCCGGTTTCGGCTGGCCGGAGAGCGAGACCAAAGCAGGATGAGGCGCTTCGGTCGTCATGCCTGACATTGCCGGCGCACCGCCGCGAGCCTGGCAGCGCATGCTGTCGGGTCGGCGGCTCGATTTGCTCGACCCCTCGCCACTCGATGTCGAGATCGAGGACATTGCCCACGGCCTGGCCAGGGTGGCGCGCTGGAACGGCCAGACGGTTGGTCCGCACCCCTATTCGGTCGCCCAGCATTCGTTGCTGGTGGAGCATCTGGCCGCCCGTCTGGAGCCTGAGATGCAGGCCGAAGCGCGCATGTCCGTGCTCCTGCACGACGCGCCGGAATATGTCGTGGGCGATCTGATCTCGCCGTTCAAGGCGGTGCTCGGCGGCAACTACAAGGCCGTGGAACATCGCCTGCTGGCGGCCATTCGTATGCGGTTCGCCTTGCCGGCGGAACCGAGCAACACGCTGACGAGCCTGATCAAGCAGGCCGACATGGCCGCCGCCCGCCACGAGGCGATGTGCCTTGCCGGCTTCGACGAGCGCGAAGCGCGGCGCTATTTCGGCCCCGTCGGACGGCTGAAACCAACCCGCGAGACCGAAGACTATCTGGAGCCCTGGCCCACCGAGGTCGCGCAAACGCGATTTCTGGAGCGCTTCGCCCTGTGCGAAAAGGCCCGGTCTGCGCGCTCCGGTTAGCCTTGGAGCGATGCGTCGCCGACCAACCTCGGCGCCGCCGTCGCAAAAGGGACGTGCCAGGGTGCAAGACAAGACACCGATCCGATTCGAACCGGAACGATAAGAGAGAAATGGCTTTCCGCGTTGTATCAGCCCTGATCCATCCGTTCCGCCGCGCCGACAACTCGAGGACGACGCCGATGATCTACGTGACCTCTCTCGCCCGCCTCCACGAGACCGTGGAAAGCTGCGGCGCCCGCCACGTGGTGACGCTGATCAACGATGGCACCGCCGTGGTGCGCCCGGAAACGGTGCCGGAGGAAAATCACCTCTTTCTCGGCTTCAACGACATCGTCGATCCGATGGAAGGCATGGTTCTGCCAGCCGCTTACCATGTCGACCAGCTCGTGACGTTCGTGGAAGCCTGGGATCGCTCGACCCCGCTGGTGGTGCACTGCTTCGCCGGCATCAGCCGATCCACGGCCGCCGCCTTCATTGCCGCCTGCGCCCTCCAGCCGGAGCGAGACGAGGCGGAGATCGCCAAAGCGATCCGAAAGGCCTCGCCCACGGCGACCCCGAACAGCCTGCTGGTGGCACTCGGCGACGAGCGGCTCGACCGACAGGGACGCATGCGCATGGCGGCAAAGGCAATCGGGCGCGGGCGCGACGCCTTCGAAGGCGAACCCTTCATGGTCGCGATCGAGTAGAGCCCGGGCTGTCCCGCGGCGTCCGAGAAAGAGCTCCCGGCTCAGCAAATCGATACGCCCGGCGAAACCCGCCTGGACTGCGGCGTTCGCTGGAGTGAACTACTAAGAGTGCTCGACTATGCGCCAGGGGGATTTGGCGACAAGCCAGTGTCCCAATCTCCGCTTATTCCCGCGCAAGCGGGAATCCATAGGGCGCTTCGAGCAGCCTGGAAACTAGAGACCCGTTCGATCGGGATGGGGTTTTACAAATATTGAAATCGAGGCCGTGTCCGACCTCTTCTGCCAGAATCGTATGCCGACTCACTATGGATTCCCGCTTGCGCGGGAATGAGCGGAGTGAAAGGCAAGCGGCGCGCGATCGCGCAGGCTTCGCACTTAGTCCTGTAGCAACTAAGGTCGGGCCATAGCGTCGCTCGGCTCCCCCTCGCCCGCGTCTTCAACGGCGACGAGGACATCGTCCAAATCCTTGAGCATGGTCCAAAGCTGGTCGCGCCGCTCGCTTCCGAGATTGCGGGCGATGGTGCACTCCACCCGTTGCCAGGCCGGCAACGCTCCGGCAAAGGCGGCCTTGCCGGCATCCGTCAGGTTGAGCCGCCGCTCGCGGCGATCCTGGGCCGGGACCGAGCCGGTCCACCCCAGCGCCGACATCCGATCGACGGTTCGTGACAGCGTGGTACGATCGGTGGCGAGCCTGTCGGCAAGAGCGGACAGCGTGAGCGCTTCGGACCGGTCGAGCTCGGCCAACACCGCGAACTGGACGATCGACACTCCGCTCTCCGCCAGCGCGGCCTCATAGGCCTGAGTGACTCGCCGCGCAGCCTTGCGCAGGCGGTAGGCCGTGCAGGCCAGATCGGGATCACGCCCGCTCACCGTCTCGTCCTCCCTGTCGTTCCGGGGTCGGCCAGCACCGGCCCCGACCGCGAGCCGCGCGAACCGGACATCCCGCACGCATCTCGTCGGCAGCAAGATAGGTGCCATACCATCTAATTGCGGCGAACGAGATGTCGAGGGTGAAAAACGCAAATTCGGCGGACTCGCGTCGCGAAGCGGGATGTGAAAAAGGAAGAACGACGTTTCCGGCTCGGGCATCCGCCCGGCGAAAGATGTGGGGAGAGAAACAGATGCAACTCGATGGCGTGGCAGCAGTCGTAACCGGTGGCGGATCGGGCCTGGGCGCGGCGACCGCGCGGGCACTGGCCGCGAAAGGCGCGAAAGTGGCGATCCTCGACTTCAACGAGGAAGGCGCCAAAGCAGTCGCGGCCGAGATCGGTGGCGTCGCGCAGGCCTGCGATGTCAGCAAGCCGGAAGACGTGGAAACCGCCCTCGCCGCCGCAGCCGCAGCCCACGGCGATGCCCGCCTGCTGGTGAACTGCGCCGGCGTCGCTCCGGCCCAGAAGATCCTGTCGCGCTCGGGCACCATGCCGCTCGAGGCCTTTCGCAAGGGCGTCGAGGTAAACCTGATCGGCACGTTCAACGTGTTGCGGCTGTTTGCCGAACGTGCCGCCAAGCTCGAGCCGCTTGCGACCGGCGAACGCGGCGTGATCGTAAACACCGCCTCGATCGCAGCCTACGACGGCCAGATCGGCCAGACCTCCTATGCCGCCTCCAAGGCCGGCGTGGTCGGGCTGACGCTGCCGGCGGCCCGCGAGTTCGCACCGCTCGGGATTCGCGTGGTGACCATTGCGCCCGGTATCTTCGAAACCGCAATGCTGAAAGGGCTTCCCGAGGCCGCACAACAGAGCCTCGGCGAGCAGGTGCCGTTCCCCTCCCGCCTCGGCCGGCCGGAGGAATACGCCAAGCTGGTGCTTCAGATCGTCGACAACGAGATGCTGAACGGCGAGGTCATCCGCCTGGACGGCGCGCTCCGGATGGCGCCGAAATAGAGAGCGCTTTTTCGCTCACCGGCTCCGCGAGGGCGGCCCATAAACGTGTCCAGGCGAAGCGGTTTCCGCTTCGCCTGGACACGATCCCAACTTCAATCGCTTGAGCATGTCCTTTTCGTTCGGACTGTTTCAATCTGAACGGGAAATACTCTCTAACCGCTCGGAATCCAGCCGATCGTCTGCCCCAGAACCACCAGGTTGAGGATCAGCAGAATTACCGTCACCGGCCACAGAAGCAGACGGATCCAGGCGCGGTTGGCGAAGTCGCCCATCGTCTTCTTGTCGTCGGTGAAAATCACCAGCGGCAACATCGCGAAGGGAAGCTGCAGGGAGAGGACCACCTGGCTCCAGACCAGGATCTCCACCGGTGGCGCATTCAGAAAGATCGCGATCAGCGCCGGCGCCATGGTCACGGTGCGTGTCCCGACCCGGATCAGGAACGGGCTCACATTGGGCATCTTGAGAAAGCCTTCGAACACCACCTGGCCGGCCAGCGTCGCCGACGTGGACGAAGCGACGCCGGCGACCAGCAAAGCGATGGCGAAGATCAGCCCCGCGCCCTGGCTCAGGATGGGCACCAGCGTCTTGTAGGCGTCATCGAAGGACGCGATCACGGTGCCCGTCTTCATGTAGATCGGATTGAAGACGGCGGCGGCGACCACCAGGATCGCGGCGTTCACGAACCAGGCGAACGTGAGCGAGATGTTGGTGTCCCACAGCGACCAGCGATAGAGGGTTCGCGGCTTCGCCAGGTTCTCGCGCACGCGCGAAATCGCCAGGTTGGAGTGAAGGTAGAGATTGTGCGGCATGATCGTCGCGCCGATGATGCCGACGGCGATGAACAGCGCGCTGGCATCCATGATGTCGGCGCTGGGCAGAACGCTGTCGCGCACCACTGCCTCATAGTCCGGATCGCTCATAAAGAGCTCGATCACGTACATCAGGCTGACGCTGGTCAGAAATGTCAGGAAGACGGTCTCGATCGCCCGGAAGCTCCAGCGGTTCAGAAGCAGGATCAGAAAGACGTCGACGGCGGTAATGATCGCGCCCATCCACAAGGGGATCGCGAACAGGAGATGCAGCGCAACTGCCACGCCGATGATCTCGGCGAGATCGGTCGCCATCATCGACAGGACCGCCGACACGAACAGGATTTTCGCCGCCCAGGGCGGGAAACGCTCCGCGCAATGCTGGGCCAGATCCTTGCCGGTGGCGATGCCGAGCTTGGAACACAGATTCTGGACCAGCGCACCGATCAGGCAAGACAGCGACAGCACCCAGAGCAAGGTGTAGCCGAACTGGCTGCCCGCCTGCAGGTCCGTCGCCCAATTGCCGGGATCGAAGTAGCCGATCGAGATGATGAAGGCCGGGCCGAAGAAGCGCCACCATGCCGGCCGCCGCACCACGCTCTCTTGGTCCAGCGAATATGCTTCACCACGCGGCAGAGGAATTTCCCTCCTCTGCCGCCGCCTTTGAAAACCACGCAACATGTCGAGCCCCCGTGCCCGCTCCGGCCGCGATCGACACCCCCGGGTCGAAACAACCCAGCGGCACAGTCCTTGGCCGATTTCGATGTTCCGGGCCGGATTCAACGGGCACGCGCCCATTTTCCTCGCCCCGCCCAGTCGACCGACCGCTTATCAGGCGCCGAGATCCGAATCAATTCTTTATCAACGCATGAATACTAGAAAGAATACAGCTTTCTCAGGCAAATTATGCAGACAATACCAATAATAATTCTAATAAATCGAGGTGCCGGTGAAGCCAGCCCAACTCCCGATCGATCACCAAACCCGATCCGTTCCATCACAAAGTTTCGGTATTCGGGGGCAGGATCCCGGCGTATAAATAGGTGCTATGGCGCCTATCAAGCGCTGAGAAGATCAAAACCCGCCGGGAGGTTACCGTGAGCGCATCGTCCTCGCCTGCCGTGAAGGCGGCCGTTCCGCTCCCTGTCATTCTCATATCCGGCTGCCTCGTGGCGCTCCTTTCTTTTGGAGAGCGCTCCGCCTTCGGCTTGTTCTTAAGCCCCATGACCGAGGCCCGCGGCTGGACGCGGGAGACCTTCGCGCTCGCGCTGGCGGTGCAGAATCTCGTCTGGGGCGCGGCCCAGCCGGTGATGGGCGCCCTTGCCGACCGCTATGGGACCGGCCGGGTGCTGGTTCTGGGCGGGGTCTTCTATGCGATTGGCCTCTACGTTGCCAGCTTCGCGGCCGACCCGCTGATGCTCCAACTCGGGATGGGAATTTCCGTCGGCGTTGGGCTGGCCGCGGGTTCGTTCACCATCGTCATTGCCGCTTTCGGGCGGTCCGTGACGCCCGCCAAGCAGTCGCTCGCCTTCGGACTTGCAACGGCAGCCGGCTCGTTTGGCCAATTTCTGTTCGGCCCCCTCACCCAGGCGCTTATCGAGGGGGTCGGTTGGGAGCGCACGCTGGTCGTCCTGGCCGTCGCGATCACGACCCTCGTGCCGCTGGCCTACGCGCTCAGGGGCCGAGCGGCGATCGACTTGGGAGCCGTCCCACAGACATTTCGGGAGGCGCTGGCGGAAGCGTTCGGCTATCGCAGCTATATCCTGCTGGTCTTCGGCTTTTTCGTCTGCGGTTTCCACTTGGCGTTCATCGCCGTGCATCTGCCGCCCTATCTGACCGACCTCGGCATGAGCCCGATGCTCGGCGGCTGGGCGCTCGCGCTGATCGGCCTGTTCAACATCGTCGGCTCGCTGTCGGCCGGCGCCATCGGAGCGCGGTTTTCCAAGTCGTACGCCTTGTCGGCGCTCTATCTCGCGCGGGCGGCCATCATCCTGGCGTTCATCTCGTTTCCGGTGTCGCCGGCAAGCGTGCTGCTGTTCGCCGCCGGCATGGGCCTGCTGTGGCTTTCCACCGTGCCGCTCACATCCGGGCTAGTCGCCGTCATGTTCGGTCCACGCTACATGGCGACCCTGTTCGGCTTCGTGTTCTTCTCCCATCAGATCGGCTCGTTCCTGGGCGTCTGGCTCGGCGGGCGCATATACGACCAGACCGGCTCCTATGATCTCGTCTGGTGGATCTCGATCGGGCTCGGCGTGTTCGCCGCCCTGGTCCACCTGCCGATCCGCGATGCGCCCGCGCCGCGCCTCGCCGCCGCCTGATCGATCGCAACCGCCCTCTTGCGTCGCGCGCCGTCCCCAGTCACACCGGAAGTGGGTGGGAGACAATGCGAGCCGAAAGGGTCAGCGATGGAACGGTTCAAGGCGATCTGGATCACCAAGACCGAGGGCGAGAAGCGCCAGAACCCGCCGGAAGTAAGGGAGATCGGTCTCGACGACCTGATGGAGGGCGACGTCACCGTCCGCGTCGAGGAGACCACGATCAACTACAAGGACGGGCTCGCGATAACTGGTAAGAGCCCGGTCGTCCGCCGCTTTCCCATGATCCCGGGGATCGATTTCACCGGCGAGGTGGTTGCCTCCGACACCGTCGATTTCGCGATCGGCGACAAGGTGATCCTGAACGGCTGGGGCGTTGGCGAGACCCATATGGGCGGCTTCGCCGGCTACGCCCGCGTCAACGCCGACTGGCTGATCCCGCGTCCGCACGATCTCACCGGTTATGAGGCGATGGCGATCGGCACCGCCGGATACACGGCGATGCTGTGCGTGATCGCACTGGAGCGTCACGGCATCCTGCCGGAACGCGGGCAGGTGCTGGTGACGGGGGCCGCCGGCGGCGTCGGGTCGGTCGCCCTCGCGATCCTCGCCAAGCTCGGCTACGAGGTGGCCGCCTCAACCGGCCGGCCCGAGGAGGCCGACTATCTGCACGAGCTCGGCGCGACCACGATCGTCGAGCGCTCAGAGCTTCAGGGCGCGGCACGGCCGCTTGCCAAGGAGCGCTGGGCGGGCGCGATCGACACGGTCGGCTCGGAAACGCTGGCAAACGTCTTGTCGATGGTTCAGTACGGCGGGGCCGTCGCGGCCTGCGGGCTTGCCGGAGGCATGGACCTGCCGGGCTCTGTGGCACCGTTCATCCTGCGCGGCGTCTCCCTGCTCGGCATCGATTCGGTGATGGCGCCGCGCCGTCTGCGCGTGGAAGCCTACGACCGGCTGGTACGCGACTTCGACCGGGACCGGCTGACCCGGATCACCACCGCGATCGGATTCGACGACATCATCACCAAAGCCGAAGAGCTGATGGCCGGCAAGGTGCGCGGCCGCCTGGTGGTCGATTTGAACTGAGGCGCCGGTCGCCCCGCGGAAGTTCATCCCGGCACACCCCATAGGCCGCGATCAGGGCTCCAGCTCGGTGTCCCAATAGAGGAAGTCGAGCCAGCTTTCGTGGAGATAGTTCGGCGGGAACAGGCGGCCATTGTTGTGCAGGTCCTGCACCGTCGGCCGGTACGGCATCTGGCGGGGCCACATGTCGATATCGCGGCAGGACTTGTTGCCCTTGCGCAGATTGCAGGGCGAGCAGGCTGTGATCACATTGTCCCAGAGGGTGAGGCCGCCCTTGGAGCGCGGGATCAGGTGATCGAAGGTCAGGTCTTCCCGGGTGCCGCAATATTGGCACTCGAACCGGTCGCGGAGGAAGACGTTGAAGCGGGTAAACGCGGGGTGTCGGGCAGGCTTGATGTACGTCTTGAGCGAGACGACGCTTGGAAGCTTCATCTCGAAGGACGGACTTCGCACCGCCGCTTCATATTCGGAAACGATGTTCACCCTGTCGAGGAAGACCGCCTTGATGGCATCCTGCCAGGACCACAAGGAGAGCGGATAATAGCTCAGTGGCCGGTAGTCGGCGTTCAGCACCAACGTAGGGTGCGCATCGGGAGATACCGCTATGGTCACTCGATGTCCCTCGTCCCTCAGTTGATTCGCCAACTTCGGATGCGCGGCGACACTATGTATAGGCTCTATGTCACTCTTGTGAAGAGCCTTTGTGCGCAGCACATGGTGTCGCGGAATCAGTTAGCCGGCAAGACTTCGGCGAGGAAAGATCTTCCCATTTCGAGCCCGACCGGCCCGATTGCATGGCCGAGGCCCGGCTCGACATGGCACGTGACCGGGACGTTCAGCTCCCGCAGGCGCTCGTTCGCCTGAAGGCTGTGCTTAACCGGCACGACATCATCGCTGTCGCCATGAACCAGCAGGACGGGGAAGCGATGGCGCAGATCCCGCGCCAGATGTTCCGGTCCCGCCAGCAGGCCGGAATAGCCGATCAGGCCCGCAATCCGTTCCGCCCTGCGAAAGCCGACATAAAGCGCCATCATGGCGCCCTGGCTGAAGCCCACCAGGGCGAGACGATCGTCCGTCAGGCCGTAGCGCTCAAGCTCGCCATCGATGAAGCGGTCGAGACCAGGCCCGGCCGCGCTGACGCCACGCCAATATTCCGAGGGATCGCGCATCGTGAGCGCAAACCACTGCCGCCCGATCGGCATGGCCGCACACGGCTCCGGCGCGTTCGGCGCCACGAAGGCGACGCCGGGGAGCGCAGGCGCAAACGCCTCGCCGAGCGCGATCAGGTCGGAGCCGTCGGCCCCGTAGCCATGGATCAGCACGACCAGGCCGCGCACGGGCCCTTCCGGTTCAAGACGCGGGGCACTCTCAGGATTCATGGCTGTGCGATCCCTTCTCGGTCTGCGATGCTCGCTTCGGCAGTTTCAGGCGACAATCGGATACTTCCAACGGAATTGGGAAAGCATCCAAGTCGCCACGGCGTCATGAAAACGGAACCCAAACCCGGTTAACGTGGTTTCCGAGGGCACCATCACCTAAGGGGCTTGGCTACTATGATCACCATCATTTCCTGGATCATTCTCGGTCTGATCGCCGGCGCAATCGCGAAATGGATCATGCCGGGGCGCGATCCCGGCGGCATCTTCATCACCATGCTGATCGGCATCGCCGGCGCGTTCGTTGGCGGCTATGTCGGAACCGCGCTCGGCTTCGGCGCCGTCACCGGCGGCTTATCGCTCGCCTCGATCCTGACCGCGATCGTCGGCGCGCTGATCCTGCTCGCCATCTACCGCGCGCTGCGCCGCTAAATCCGGCAGCCTCCGGGCCTGACCGATCAAACCGGCAGGGTTTCGCGGCCCTGCCGACGCGCGCGGTAATAGCTCCAGAACAGACGGGCGGCCACGCCGCGCCACGGCGACCAGCCTTCCGCAAGCGCGGTGAGCTCCGCTTGCGATGGGCGCGCCTCCAAAGACAAGGCATCGGCGACGGCGACCTGCAGCGCCAGATCGCCCACGGGGAAGATATCCGGATGTCCGGCGCAAAAGAGAAGATAGATGTCCGTGGTCCAGGGCCCGATGCCCTTCACCGCGCACAACTGGCCATGCGCGTCCGCCGCCGGCACCGCGCATAGCCCGGCAAGGTCCAGCCCGCCATCGACCGCTTCCGACACTGCCCTAAGCGTGCGGATTTTCGGCCGCGACAGACCGGTCGCCTTCAACGTCTCGTCGGAGGCCTCGGCGATGCTTGCCGACGACAGAGGCGACAGCGTCGCCGTCAACCGGTCCCAGATCGCCGCCGCACTCGCCACGGAAAGCTGCTGGGAGACCACGATCCGCGCCAGCCCCTCAAAGCCCGGCGCGCGCAACCGCAGCGGCACTTCACCGGCGATCTTCGCAATGGCGTGAAGCCGCGGGTCCGTGGCGAGCAGAACTTCGAGCCCGTGGGCAATGTCCGCCTCCGTGCGGATCGCGGCCACCGGAAGCGGCGCAGCCGATGGCGCGGCCCCGGCTTTGGCCTTGGCAACCCGCGAGGTCCTTGCCATGGGTCTCCCTTCCCCGCTACCCAACGAAATCGCATCCGACCGATCGCCAGCCAACGCCCGTGCCCACCGACCCATTACCCACCTATCGCTTTGCACCGAGCCCGAATGGCTATCTCCATCTGGGCCATGCGCTGTCGGCCATTTTGAACCACGATTTGGCGGCCTCCAACAACGGGCGCTTTCTGGTGCGGATCGACGATATCGATCAGACCCGCGCCCGTCCGGCGTTCGAAGACGCAATCTTCGAAGACCTCGACTGGCTCGGGCTTCAATGGGCACCGGACATCCGCCGCCAGTCGGAACACACCGACGACTATCGCGCCGCCCTCGCCCGGCTCGACGCCCTCGGCTTGGTGCGCCGCTCCGTCGCCACCCGCCGCGAAATCGCCGAGGCTGCCGCAGCCGCCGAAAAAGCCGGAACGCCCTGGCGCCGCGACCCCGACGGCGCCTGGATCGCCCCGCCCGACGAAGCCTTCCTGACCACGGACGCGATCGCCACCCGAATTGCGACGGATGCGCCCGCAACGCTCCGCCTCAAGACCCGCAAGGCCATCGCCCATCTGGCCATCGACCTCGCCTTCGTGGAGGAAGATGCGGGACCGGCCGGCGAGACGGGCTTGATCGAGGCCGATCCTACGCTCTGGGGCGACGTCGTGCTCGCCCGCTCCGATGCGGCAGCGAGCTATCATCTCTCCGTGGTGGTGGACGATGCCGCCCAGGGCATCACCCATGTGGTGCGCGGCCGCGACCTGTTCTACGCCACCGCAATCCATCGGCTCCTGCAAGCGCTGCTGGATCTGCCGGCACCCCGCTATCGCCATCACCGGCTGATCACCGATGAGACCGGCCGCAAGCTGTCCAAGTCGAGCCAGGACACCAGCCTGCGCGAACTCCGCGACCAGGGCGCAACCCCCGCCGACATCCGCCGCAAGATCGGGATCGGCTAGAGCATTTCCAGGCCAAGTGGAAACCGGTTGGCCGTTCGAAAATGCGTCAATAGAAATGGCTGTAGCCGTTTTGGCGATGCAACGAAGAGCGGAACGAGTCTAAAGCCCCGGTTCCCACTTGTCTCAGGCTTTACGAACCCGGCGCGTCGGCATGGGTGAGCGCCTGCCCCATCCTCCGCTCACTCCCGCGAAAGCGGGAGTCCATGGGGCGGTAGCAGGTGAACTGGCGGGGTCATTCAAGGTGGGGCGTTTGCAGGAAAGGCGCCGTGCCGACCTCTCGCCCCCTCAGCCCTTCTTGAGGGCCTATGGATCCCCGTTTTCGCGGGGATGTGCGGAGATTGTGGGTGCGCCACGCAAATCCGGTTCCCACTTTTCCTGGATTTGCTCGTTACCCCGTAATCGTCACCAGAACCGGGACGTGGTCGGAGGGCTTTTCCCAGCTCCGGGTTTCCGTGGGGACCTGGATGTCACCGACCCGATCGGCCAGCGAAGGCGACGCCCACATATGATCGAGCCGCCGCCCGCGGTTGGAGACCGTGTGGTCGCGGTTGCGATAGCTCCACCAGGTGAAGACCTTCTCCGGCACCGGGATGTCGCGACGAACCACGTCGATCCAACGGCCGGCGACGAGCGCGGCGTCCAGCCGTTCGGTCTCCTGAGGCGTGTGGCTGACCACTTTCAGAAGCTGCTTGTGGGACCACACATCCTCCGGCAGCGGCGCGACGTTGAAATCGCCCCCGACCAGGCTCGGCACGGCCGAGGCGGTCATGCTCCAAGGGGCGAACGCTTCCAGATAGGCAAGCTTGTCGCGAAATTTCGGGTTCACCTCCGGATCCGGCTCGTCTCCGCCGGAGGGGATATAGAGCGAATGCAGCACCACCGGCTTGCCGGCGACCTCGATCGCCCCGGAGATATGCCGGCCTTCATCGATATCGGCGAGGTTTTCCCGCGTCACGTCGGCGATCGGCCGCTTGGAGGCAATCGCCACGCCATGGTGGCCCTTGCGCCCGTTCACCTCGACATGGGGAAAGCCGAGCTTGTCCAGGGCGGATCTGGGGAACTGGGCGTCCGGACAGCGCGTCTCCTGAATCAGGAGCACGTCCGGCGCATGAGCCGCAACGAACTGTTCCACGAGGCCGATCCGCGCGCGGATCGAATTGATGTTCCAGGTCGCGACGACCAGGCGGTCGCCCGCCGCACGGCTTGCCCCGCTCACGCGACCGTCCCGCGCGCGGCGATCGCGTCCGCAAGTGCCACCGTCCGCTCAGCGATTTCGGCGTGCAGGCGTTCCACCATCCGTCCGTCCAGCGAGATCGCGCCTTTGCCGGCATTCTCCGGCTGCTCGAAGGCCTCGATGATCCGGCGCGCCTGAGCGACCTCGTCCTCGCCGGGCGCGAAGGCTCGGTTCGCCTCTTCGACCTGTTTGGGATGGATCAGCGTCTTGCCGTCCATGCCGAGCTCGCGCCCCTGACGGCATTCGGCGGCAAAGCCGTCGGCGTCGTTGATGTCGTTGTAGACCCCGTCAATCACCGAAAGATCGTTGGCGCGGGCAGCGGCGACGAAGGTCGAAAGCCAGGACAGCATGGTATAGCGCCCCGGCACCATCTGAGCCCGAGTTTCCTTGGCAAGATCGTTGGTGCCGATCACCAGCGCATCGAGGCGGCGGCCGGCGTCCTCCTCCACCGCTTCTGCGATCGATCTGGCGTTGAGGACGGCACGCGGCGTCTCCATCATCAGCCAGATCGCCAGATCGTTGGGCGCGCCGAGCCGCGACAGGATGCGACCGATCGACATGACATCGTCGACGGTCTCCGCCTTCGGCACCAGCACCGCATCCGCACCGCTTTCCGCGATCGCCTCCAGGTCGCCGATCCCCCAAGGGGCCGACAGCGGGTTCATCCGGATCACGATCTCACGCGGACCGTAGCCACCGGCGCGCACGGCGTCGATCACCTGCGTCCGCGCCATCTCCTTCATGTCCGGCGCAACGGCGTCTTCCAGGTCGAGGATCAGGCAGTCGGCTGGAAGCGTCCGCGCCTTCTCCAGGGCGCGGACATTGGAGCCAGGCATGTAGAGGACGCTGCGGCGCGGACGAATGTCGGTCATGACGTCTCCGGATGGGCGCGGGTAGGGCGGCGGGCGAAGGAATTGCGAGGCCGGATCGGCATCAAATCGCCCTCCGGTGATCCTCGATAGCAAACCGGTCGCCGGACGCAACCCGTGCGGAGCAGCTTATGCGTTCGAAGGTGTGCGTTCGCGCACCAGACGGCGCACGAGCACCCAATCGTGGATCACGCGCTCGGCATAGGCTTCCGCCAGGTCAACCAGGTGGCCGATCGCCGGCTTGGACAGGCGCTCGCACATATGGCGCTCGAACCGAACGGAGCGCTTGTCGGAGCGCCCGTGGGCCAGCGCCACGGCCCGGCCCGACGCCTTGGCGTGGTCGAGAATGTTGTCGGCGATGTCGCCGTCGGCCAACTCGTCGGCATCGACGCCCACCTTGGCGTGGTGGCGGGTGCGGATCAGCCAGTGGGAATCGTTCCACACCACCTCGTCAAGGACCCGGTCGGGGTGACGCTGCATCAGCCGCTGGCTGTCGATCACCAGATGGGCCGACGGCATCCGGTTGGCCGGATCGAGATCGGGAAAATGCGCCAGGAAGGCCGGCGGCCGCTGCTCCTTCACCTCCACCAGGTGATAGAGTTCCATCACCGAACGCCAGTCCTCCCCCTCAAGCTCGTCGACCTTCGGCCCGACCAGAAGATAGTATCGGTCTGCATCGCGAGCACCGAGCCCGGCATCGAGCCGGACGGCGAGATCGCAGATCGTATCGTCCACATAGGGACGGAACACCGCATCCACCATTCCCGCCCTGGGGCCCAGCAGACGCTCCAACCGGCCTCGTTGATGCTTCAGCCGCGGCGTCTGGGACTTCAGGTCGGACGCCTTGGCAAGCTTGGACTTTTTCAGGAAGTGGTCGCCATGGACGGCACGCTTCTTCGCCTTCTTCTCGTAGGAGGCGAGGAAGTGCTTACCCTTGAAACCGTCCACCACGGAATCCCAGCGATCGACCGGGTCGTCGACGATCGCCGCACAGGTCTTGCGGTAGCGCTTCAAGAAGGCCTTGACCGCCGGCCGGGCCGCCGCGAACCCCGGCGATGTTCTCAGCCGGTCGCAGGGCCAATCGACATAGGTGCCTTCGTCGTCGCAGCGCGCCCGGTCGGCCGCCAGAAACAGACTGACCGCATAGCGCACGAGATCCCATTCGGCATGACCCACGCCGGCGTCGTCATAGTCATTGGGGCAGAAATGTACCCACGCCGGTCCGGCCCAGGCGCCGCCTTCGGTGACGAAGCCCAGATTCTCAAAGTGGCAATCGCCCTGGATCCGCGTCTTGGAGCTAGGCGCGACCTCAAGGTCGATCACCTCGTCCTTCAGGTCGCGATAGTAGAGCCCGGCCGTGCCCCGATAGAAGGCGAACGGCGAAGACGCCATGTCGCTATGCTTGTCCGACAGCGGCCCGCATCTGAGATCGACGCCGTCGACCCGCGCGATTTCCTGAAGAATCGTCTCAAATCGGCGGTCGTCGTCGCCAAGCATCCCCGCGCCCCCTTTGATGGTGCATCCCCAGGGTGCCGAACGTGGGCGGCGTTCTCAATCCGAAAGCTGCGGCAGATCCCGATAGAAATCGAGCGCCTCCGGATTGGCGAGCGCCTCCTTGTTCTTCACCTCGCGACCGTGAACCACGTCACGCACCGCAAGTTCCGTGATCTTGCCGGATTTCGTGCGCGGGATGTCGTCGACGGCGACGACTTTCGCCGGAACGTGGCGAGGGCTGGCGCCGGAGCGGATCTGAGACTTGATCTTTTTCTCCAACGCCTCGTCGAGCTCGGCACCTTCCGCCAGCCGCACGAACAGCACCACGCGGACGTCATTGTCCCAGGTCTGGCCGATGGCGAGCGCCTCCACCACCTCCGGGATCTGCTCCACCTGGGCATAGATTTCGGCCGTGCCGATGCGCACGCCGCCGGGGTTCAGCGTGGCGTCGGAGCGCCCCAGGATCACGATCCCGCCGTGGGGCGTCCATTCGGCGAAATCGCCGTGGCACCAGACCCCGGGAAAGCGCTCGAAATAGGCCGCGCGATATTTGGCGCCGTCGGGGTCGTTCCAGAACATCACCGGCATGGTCGGGAACGGCCTGGCGCAGACGAGCTCGCCCTTGCCGTCGCGGATCGGGTGGCCATCCTCCGACCATACCTGCATGTCGAGGCCCAGGCCCGGCCCCTGGATTTCGCCCTTGTAGACCGGCTTGATCGGAATTCCGAGCACGAAGCAGCCGACGATATCCGTGCCGCCGGAGATCGAGGCCAGATGAATGTCGTGCTTGATCTTGTCGTAGACGAACGAGAAGCTTTCCGGCGCCAGCGGCGACCCGGTCGAGGTCAGCAGCCGCACGGTGGAGAGGTCGTGGCTGTTGATCGGCTCCAGCCCGGATTTGGCCACCGCGTCGATGAACTTCGCCGACGTGCCGAACAGCGTCATCTTCTCCTGGTCGGCATAGTCGAACAAGATCGCGCCGGAGGGATGGAACGGCGAACCGTCGTAAAGCAGCAGCGTCGCCTCGCAGCCGAGCGCCGACATCAGCCAGTTCCACATCATCCAGCCGCAGGTGGTGAAGTAGAACACCCGGTCGTCGGGCCGGACGTCGCAGTGCAGGCGATGCTCCTTCAGATGGGTGAGCAGCACGCCGCCGGTGGCGTGCACGATGCACTTCGGCACGCCGGTCGTGCCCGACGAGAACATGATGTAGAGCGGTTGGGAGAACGTCACCCGCTCGTAAGTCACCTCTTTCGCCTCGAAGCGGGCGATCGCGGAGTCGAGCGCTTCGGCGCGCGGCACGGACGCGGCGACCTCCAGGGCACGGTCCAGATAGGACACGATCCATACCGTTTCCGCCGTCGGCAGCTCTTTCGCGACGGAGGCGAGCTTGTCGGCGACCGCGATCTCCTTGCCGTTGTACCAGTAGCCGTCGCAGGCCACGAACACCTTCGGCTCGATCTGGCCGAACCGATCCAGCACGCCGCGCTCGCCGAAGTCGGGCGAGCAGGAAGAGAAGGTGGCGCCGAGCGAAGCGGTCGCCAGCATCAAGGCGGTGGTCTCCGGCATGTTCGGCATCATCGCCGCCACCCGGTCGCCGACGCCGACACCCGCGGCCGACAGCGCCTGCTGCAGCTTGGAGACGAGCGCGTGGAGCTCGTCCCAGCTCATCCGGCGCTTCACCTTGTCCTCGCCCCAGAACACGATCGCGTCGCCCGATCCGATCCGGCGCAGCATGTTCTCCGCGTAGTTCACGCGCGCGTCGGGAAAGAAAGCGGCGCCGGGCATCTTGTCGCCATCGACGAGCACGCGCGCGCCCTTGTCGCCGATCACCTCGCAAAAATCCCACAGCGCCGACCAGAAGCCTTCCAGATCCTCGACCGACCAGGCATGCAGCACGTCATAGTCGGCAAAGGTCTTCCCGGTCCGCTCCCCCGCGAAGGCCATGAACCGCGCCATCTGCGTGCCCGCGATCCGCTCCGGAGACGGCGTCCACAAGGGTTCGTCATGCGTCATATGGTCGATCCTCCCGCCACTGCGGCGCGCGTTCGTGTCGTGGCGGCTGCCATACCACCGCCGCCACAGTCCTCACAAGGTACGCCCGCCGTCCGCGGGAGTGAACGCGCAATCGGCCGCGTAGGAGCCATCGGGGACGTGCGTTTTATGTTCATCACGGCTCGCAGCAAAACCGCCGCGACCGGGCTTGTCTGGATACGGGACGCGCGATCCTGCGCCTATTGTGCGGTCGTGCCCAGGAATGGACCCAATTTGCGAGGATTGGATGGTCGCCTTCGCGCACGCGGTCGTCGGACCGCTCACCCATCTTGAACGGCCGGCGACAGCAGTGGATACCGGGGCCCTCGACGACGGCGACACACGGCTCCTCGCGCGGATTGCGCGCGGCGAAGAGCGTGCGTTCGCGGAACTGGTCGCAAAGCATTCGGCACGCCTGCATGTGCTGGCACTGCGCTTCACGGGATCGTCCGCAGATGCCGACGACGTCGTCCAGGAGACCTTCTGGTCGGTCTGGCGCAACGCCTCCGGATTTCAATCGCGGGGGGTGAAAGTCTCGACCTGGCTCTACCGGATCGCGCTCAACCGCTGTATCGATCTCGACCGGCGGCGCAAGGTCCGCCGGCTGGTCGGCCTCGACACGGTTGCCGACCCCGTCGAGCCGGATCCCGGCGCGGAACACGGCACGGCGATGCGCTCCGAGCTAGCCGCCGTGGCCGCCGACATTCAGGATCTGCCGGCCCGCCAGCGCGCCGCGATCCTTTTGGCCGCGTCCGGTGAAGCCGGCACGGCCGATATCGCCGACAAGCTCGGCATCAGCGATGGCGCCGCCGAACAGCTTCTCGTTCGCGCGCGCCGGACGCTGAGGAAAAAGAAACAAACGCGCGAGGCCGCCGGCGCGGATGTCGGTACCGGCGCATGACACACTGTGACGACAAGCAGGCCGGCGAGCCCTCGGGCCCGAGCCTGTGGAGGTTCTAAGAGGATGACGCGCTTTACGCTGTCGGATCTGGAGGCCCTTTTGGACCGCTACGGAGCGGATCCGCACGCCTGGCCGCGCGGATCCGCCGACCGGGTGACGAAACTCTGCGCAGACGACGCGGCCGCCCGCGCGCTGATGGAGGCGAGCCGCGCTCTGGACGCCGACCTTGCCGCTCTGACGCGGGCCGAACCGGCCGACGCCGCCCTGATCGGCCGGGTCCTTTCCAGCGTCCGCGACCGCCGGGCCGCCGGCACCTCGCTGATGGCTTTTTTCACGCCGGTGCGGATGGCCGCCCTTGCCGGCGCGATGGTCGGTTGCATCGCGCTTGGCGCCACGCTGGGCCTGATGGTCGACCAGTCGAGTCAATCCTCCCAATTCCAGGGCGAGGAGGTCGCAAGCCTGGTGCTCGGCGTCGGCAGCGACTTCACCTTCGAAACGGAGGAGAGCCTGTGACCCTCCGTGGCTCCTGGGCGATCGGCGTGCTGGTCGCGCTTGCCGTCTCGCTCGCCATCAACTTCACCCTCGGCGGATTCGTGACCGCGCGCATGTTCGGCCCGCATCCGCCTCGCGGTGGCTTTCACTCGCTGATGGGCGATCGCCACTATCCGCCGCAAATGCGCGAGGCGATCCGCCGCGAGCTGTTCGACGATCCGCAAGTGAAGGAGCGGCTGCACGCGCTGCGCCAGGCGCGCAAGGATATGTTCGCCGCCATGCGCGCGGATCCTTACGATCCCGCCGCACTGAAGACCGCCCTCGACGAGATCCAGGCGAACACGACCGCGCTGCAGCATGCCGGACATGCGGCCCTGGAGCGCATCGTCGCGGAAACGCCGGCCGATGTCCGTGCCGAAATCGGCTGGCGGCGGCGCTCGGACGACCATCATCGGGGCGGTCCGCCCCGTGACGAGCCACCGTCGCAATCACCTGAATGACGGTCGCGCGGAGCGTTGAGAGAAAGGAACGAGGGGAATGGAGGGAGACGGCAAAGGCCTCCCCGGCTTTGCCGAACCCGAAAGGACTTGTGTGCCGGTCGCACGTCCCCTTGAAATCGCCATCCTGTAGCCCTTGATAGGGCAATCAAATCGGACCTTGCTTGGCGAGGTCCGCCCGCACCGCGTCCACACACCACCGGAGACCCGTCATGACCGACAGGCCGACTCGCACGCGCCGCTTCCTGGGCGGATCGCTGGTGCCGGTGCTGCTGAAGCTCGTGGTGCTCTGCTTCCTGGTCGGAATTTTGCTGGCGAGCCTTGGCTTTACGCCGGAAGCTCTGATCTACGGCCTGAGGCGATGGCTATCCCACCTTCCCGAGATGGGCTGGGACGCGATCGTGGAGGGCGGCCGCTACGTCGCCCTCGGCGCCATCATCGTGATCCCGATCTGGCTCGTCGTTCGAATCATGGAATCGACTCGGCGCTAAACCCGCTCTGTCTTTCACGGAATCGCAGAACGGTTCTTACCCTTTGTTTTAACGCGCTTCCGAACAGCCAACCGGTGCACGGCCTTCTGAACCGATCGCGATCTCGGCCGCGGACGGTGGCGTTTCTGCCCCGGGCGCGACGTCAACGAGGTTGAGAGCCCTCGTTTTCTCCCCGCCTCAGACCAGACGGCGCACCCGGTCATCGATCTCCAGAACGAAGCCATCGCCATCGACGCGGACGGACCACTCCCGGCCGGCGTTGGGGTCCTCGTAGCGATAGGCATCGAGCGGACGCACGCAGCTCAGTCGGCGACGCGCACGCACGGCAATCGTGCGATCCGAGGCCAACGAGACCACGTCCAGGTCCACGCTTTCCCCGGCCGACAGACCCAATCGGCGGATCATCGGCGTCAGGCTGAACGCGGTGTCGTCGAACTCCAGGTCGACACAGCCGGCCAGCTCGTCGAGCGGAAGCCCATGGCCGTCGGTCCATCGGCCGGAGCCCTGGGACTGAAGCCGCACCGGCTCGAAAGTGCCGAGCGGCCTGAGCTCGAACAGGCGCACGGTCCACCCGGTATCCAACAGGAAACGGAAGGTAAGCCCGATCGGGTTGTGACCGGTTCCACCGGAGACCAGCCCTTCCACCTGCCGGGCCTCGCCATGGCGGTCATAGGACAGGATCTCGGTAGAGCTCGGCGGGCCGACATGCTCGAAGCGGAAGCGACGGTCTTCCTGATCGGCGGCCCAGTCGTCGGGCAGTGACATCGTGGCGGGCATGGTCCGACCTCCGTTCTTGAGGCTCCGGCCGGACATCCATGCGGGTCAGATCCGGCAATCCGGAGCGGACGATGTGGAGTTCGTCACCACTGAGGATTGCCGCCATTCGCGGCAATCCAATGGCAAGGCGCCGAAGATATGACGCCCCTGAAAAATCAAGGAGCGAAATGGGACATGCCAGAGGGCGCCCATTCCGCTCCCGAACAGTCAATGGCCTGCGATCACCGCTGCTGCGGGATCGGCGCCAGCACCATCACCATCTGCCGGCCTTCCAGGCGCGGCTCGGACTCGACCTTGGCGAAGTCTTCCGTCTCGGACTTGACCCGATTGAGAAGATCCATGCCGAGCTCCTGGTGCGCCATCTCGCGCCCGCGGAACCGCAACGTCACCTTGACCTTGTCGCCTTCGTCGAAAAAGCGCTTCATCGACCGCATCTTCACGTCATAGTCGTGCGTGTCGATGTTCGGGCGCATCTTGATTTCCTTGACCTCGACGGTCTTCTGCTTCTTGCGCGCCTCGGAAGCCTTTTTCTGGCTCTGATATTTGTACTTGCCGAAATCGAGGATCTTGCAGACCGGCGGGTCCGAGTTCGGCGCGATTTCGACGAGATCGAGGCCGCTTTCCTCAGCAAGCGCCAGGGCCTCGTCGATTTCGACGATCCCGCGGTTGCCGCCGTCGGCGTCGACGAGCTGGACACGGGGAACGCGGATATCGGAATTGATGCGCGGCCCTTCCTTGGTGGGCGGCGGAGCACGGTGCGGACGGCGAATGGTATGAGTCTCCTAAGTTGTTCCGGGAACGACGGTGCTTCGTGCGGTCTCAGTGCGGCCGGCGGAAAGAACGCTCGTAGCCCCGCACGCAACGCGCCGAGGCACTCAACCCGATTTTTCCACCCATCACGAAAGCGACACGCTCAAGATCGGAGCTTTGTTCCCTAAAGTCAACGGCATATAGGGGGTGAAGATCCGCAAAACCCCAAGCAGCCCGCGGTTTTCTTATTCGATCAGCGATCGATAGACCGCAATCGTGCGCTCCGTCATCGCCGCAAGCGAAAAGGAGCGCTCCACATGGGCCTTGGCCCGTGCCGCAAGGGCGGCGCGCGCCGACGGATCGAGGTCGAGCGTCGCGTCGAGCGCCGCGGCAAGCGCCGTCGGGTCGCCCGCCGGCACTTTCCATCCCGTACGGTCGCCTTCGTCGACGTCCGGCGGTGCGACGACGGTCTCCTGAACGGCCCCCAGATCGGAAACCACGAGCGGCTTGCCGGCGGCCTGGGCCTCGACCGCCGCGCGGCCGAAGGCTTCCGGCTCCGTGGAGGCCACCACCACCACATCGGCAAGGGCCATGGCGGCGGGCACGTCGTCGCAATGGCCGGGAAGCAGCACCCGCCCGTCCAGCCCATTCGCGACAATCCGGGACTTCAATTCGCTCAGATAGGCCTCGCGGCCCTGTGCGTCGCCGGCCAGCACCGCAACCCAATCGTCGCGCGCCGCCAGTTCCGCCAGCGCGTCGATCACCACGGTCTGGCCTTTCCAGCCGGTGAGGCGCGCAAGCTGCAGGATCACCTTCTTGTCCGCGCCGATCCCCCATGCCTGACGTAGCCGCTCGGCCCGCGCGGGGCGATCCGGGGCGGCGAACGCGCCGAAATCCGTTCCGCGATGGATCGTCACGATCCGGCCGCTGGCAAAGGGGTGGCGAGCGCGGATCAGGTCCGCGGTATATTCGGAGTTCGCGATCACGACATCGCCGCGCGCCATCACCGAATTGTAGGCGCCTTTCAGCCGGCTCTTTTGATTGTAGGCACCGTGATAGGTGGTGACGAAGGGCCGACCGGTGCGCCGGGCCGCCAGCAGCGCCGACCAGGCCGGCGCGCGCGAGCGGGCGTGAATGATGTCCACCCCCTCCGCCTCGACGATCTCCGCCAGGGCACCGACGTTCCGCCAAAGCTTGAGCGGATTCTTGGTCTTCGCCGGAAAGCGGCGATACTCCGCGCCGGTCGCGATCAGTTCCTCCACCAGCCGCCCGCCGTCCGCCAGCACGATCGCGCGCCAGCCCTCCGCCGCGATCCGCGCGGCCACGTCCACCGCCGTGCGTTCGGCGCCACCGGTGTGAAGCTCCGGGACGATTTGAAGAATGGTCGGGCGCGGCACGGCGGGGACTCAAAAATGAGAGAGCGAGAGGGGTTGGCGTCCGGACGGTCGGATCAGGTAGTGAAGGGCGGACGATAGAGCAATTTCAGCAAAAGCGGGAACCGATTTTGCGCCCGAAATTGCGTCGAAACAAAGGGTTAGGTCAGAAGAATGAGCGAGACGACACCAGAGTGGCTTTCCGTCGGAGACCCGTCCGATGCGCGGCGGATCGCCGTGCGCAATCGGCCCGGTGCGGAGCCCCGCGTGCTCTGGCTCGGCGGTTTCATGTCCGACATGAAAGGCACCAAGGCCGAGGCGCTCGACGAATGGGGCGAACGGGCCGGCCGAGCGGTGACCCGCTTCGACTATTCCGGCCACGGCGAATCGGAAGGTCAGTTCGTCGACGGCACCATCTCGCGCTGGCTGGAAGAGGCGGAGGCGGTGTTCGAGGCCTACTGCCCCGGCCCGACCATCCTGATCGGCTCGTCCATGGGGGGCTGGATCTCGCTTCTGCTTGCCCAGCGGTTGAAGGCCAAGGGACAGGCCGACCGGCTCGCCGGCATGGTGCTGATCGCGCCGGCTGCCGATTTCACCGAGACGCTGATGTGGGCGGCCTTTCCCGACGACGTTCGGGAGACGATCATGACCGAAGGTGTCTGGAACCGGCCTTCGCCCTACGGCGAAGCGCCCTATCCGATCACTCGAGCGCTGATCGTGGATGGGCGGCGCCACCTGCTCTACACCGACCAGGCGATCGAGACCGGCTGTCCGGTCCACATTCTGCAGGGTGTCCGGGACGAGGACGTGCCGTGGACCCATGTCACCGATCTGGTCTCCCGGCTTGCCCGCGACGACGTCGTGCTCACCCTCGTCAAGGACGGCGATCACCGACTGTCGCGGCCGCAGGATATCGAACGGCTGATCGCCGCCGTCGAGGGGATTTCGGAGTAGAGCAAGTCACGAGAAATGGCGACTGATTTCCCTGGAGGCATATTCCGCTCACGCTGGCTCGCTCGGCTCGCGGCTTCGCGAGGACGGCCTTCCGACCGGTACGCCGTCGCGCACCGGCTTTGCATTTGGAACCCGATCAATAAAAGATCAGTTCGGCTTTTCGCGGATTACCCGAACACGACCGAAATCGCGATCGCGAGCAATGACAGCGCGCCCACCCACAACGCCGCCTGGCGCGAGCGGGTCCGGCGCGCTTCGGCCTCGGCAATCGCGTCCACCGTCTCGGCGGCAAGCGTGAGCCCGGTTTCCGCCATGCCGGAAAAACCCTGGCTCATGCGGGTGAACTTCTCCACGAAATCGGGAAACTCCGCCATCAGGCGGGCGAGCGCGGACAGCCCTTCGCCGGCCTCCTGCAACCGCCGCGCCGGGCCGATATTGGTCTCCACCCAGCTTCGCATGACCGGCTCGGCGACGTGCCACATATCCAACTTGGGATCTAGCGAGCGGGCGACGCCCTCAACCACCACCATGGTCTTTTGAAGCAGGATCAGCCGCGGCTGGGTCGACATGGCGAACAGCTCCGTCACCTCGAAAAGCTGGGTGAGAAGCCGCGCCATGGAGATATCCTTGGCGGTCTGGTCGCGGATCGGCTCGCCGATCGCCCTCAGTGCCTGGGCGAACACGTCCGGGTCCTGATCGGCGGGCACGTAGCCGGCCTCGAAATGGACCTCTGCGACCATCTTGTAGTCGCGCGTGATGAAGCCGTAGAGAATGCGCGCAAGGAACGAGCGTTCCGCCGCATTGAGCCGTCCGGTGATGCCGAAATCCACCGCCACCAGCGTCCCGTCCGGCTCCACGAACAGGTTGCCGGGATGCATGTCGGCATGAAAGAATCCATCGCGCACGGCATGGCGCAGGAACGACTGCATCACCGTCTCGGCGAGGCTTTCCAGATCGATGCCGGCGGCCTCGATCGCCGCGATCTTGGAGAGCTTGATGCCCTCGATCCATTCCATCGACAGGATGGTCTTGGACGTGCGCGGCCAGTCCACGGAGGGCACCCGGAACCCCGGATCCTCCCGGCAATTCTCCGCCATTTCCGAAAGCGCCGCAGCTTCCAGCCTCAGATCCATCTCCAGATGGACGGACCAGGCGAGCGTGTCGACCACGGCGACCGGGCGCAGCCGGCGCGCATGCGGCACGAACCGCTCGATCATGCGGGCGGCGAGATAGAAGCTCTCCAGATCGCGTGCGAACCGGCCGGCGACACCGGGGCGCAGCACCTTCACGGCGACCTGCTGCTCCTCCCCGTCCCGGTTGAGCACGGTGGCACGATGAACCTGGGCGATGGAGGCCGCCGCCACCGCCGGCCCGAACGCCACGAACGCCTCCTCCACCGGTCGCCCGAGCCCTTCCTCGACTGCCTTGTGGGCCGCCTCCTCGGAGATCGGCGGCACCTCGTCCTGCAGCTTGGCGAGTTCGGCGGCCGCATCCGAGCCGACCACGTCGGCCCGGGTCGCCAGGAACTGGCCGAGCTTGACGTAGGACGGACCGAGCCGGTTGAGCGCCTGGGTCAATCGCGCGGCGGCGTCGGTGCGCTTCACCCCGCGCCGCTCCACCAGCCGGGCGGTGCGGATCGCAAACCGGGCGGAGGGCGGCAGATCGGGCAGAACGGCAAGTCCGAACACGCCTTCTCGGGCGAGCACGAAGCCCGCGTGCAGAAGCCGCAGGAACGGCGCGATCCGAGGCGCCATCAGGTCAAACCTTGAAGCCGGAATGGATCATGGCGATGCCGCCCGACAAGGCGCGGTAGCTGACCCTTGAGAAGCCGGCTTCCTCGATCTCGAAGGCGAAGCGATCGGGGATCGGGAAGGTGCGGATCGATTCCACCAGATATTGGTAGGGCTGGTCGTCGCCGGTGATCGCGCGGCCGAGCGGCGGGATCACCTTGAACGAATAGGTGTCGTAGACCTCCTTGAGCATCGGCAGATCCACAGGCGCGAACTCCAGGCACATGAACCGGCCGCCGCGCTCCAGCACCCGATAGGCTTCCGACAGGGCGGCGGCACGGTCCGGCACGTTGCGGATGCCGAAGGCGATCGTATAGGCGGCATGGGTGCGCTCGGCGAACGGCAACGCTTCGGCGTTCGCCTGGACAAAGCGCGCCCGGTCGTCGAGATGGCGCTTTTCGGCGCGCTCCGCCCCAACGCCCAGCATCGCCCCGTTGATATCGGCAACGGTGACGCTCACGCCCGGCCCGCCGCGATTGAGGATACGGAAGGCCACATCGCCGGTACCGCCGGCCACGTCGAGCACGCGGTAGGCGCTGCGGCCCGCCTTCGGCGGCGAAAGCCAGCTCACCATCGCGTCCTTCCAGGCGCGGTGGAGACCGCCGGACATCAGGTCGTTCATCAGGTCGTAGCGGCGGGCGACGCGATGGAACACATCATCGACGAGGCGTTGCTTGTCGCCGGCGGCGACCTGGCGGAACCCGAACGGCAGCTCCCGTTCCCTCAGCCCGCGTGTCTCCGTGTCGCTCATTGTCCTCAACCCTTTCTCGGCGAACGATAGCCGCGCGGCATTCCGCCCGCTATGATCGGCGAAGCGGCCCTGTCCCGCTGCCGCCCGTTCGTCTTCCTTGCCGACGTTGTGATGCCCGAGCTTCCAGAAGTCGAGACCGTGCGGCGCGGAATAGCGCCGCACCTTGTCGGACACGTGATCCGATCCGTCGAGCAGCGTCGCCCGGACCTGCGCTTTCCGTTTCCCGAAGGCTTCGTCACCCGTCTATCGGGCCACGAAGTGACCGAACTCGGGCGACGCGCGAAATATCTGCTGGCGCGCCTCGACGACGGAACCGTGCTCTTGATGCATCTCGGCATGTCGGGATCGTTCCGCATCGAATCGTCCGGCGCCAACGCCATGCCGGGCGATTTCCACCTCGCCCGCTCCAAGAATCCGGTCCACGACCACGTCGTGTTCCTGCTCGATGACGGCACCCGCATCATCTACAACGATCCCCGCCGCTTCGGCTACATGACGCTGATCGCACCCGATGCGCTCGCCGTCCACCCGCTCTTGAAGGATCTCGGCGTCGAGCCTGTGGGCGAGGACCTGACCGGTGCCTATCTCGCCGCCCGATTCGCCGGCAAGGCGACCTCGCTGAAGGCGGCCTTACTCGACCAGCGCCTGATTGCAGGCCTCGGCAACATCTATGTCTGCGAGGCGCTGTGGCGGGCCAAGCTGTCGCCTCGGCGCGCGGCGGGCACGATCGCAAAGACCGACGGGACAGCCACGGTCCGCGCCGACCGGCTCGCCCATGCGATCAAGGCCGTGATCGCGGACGCCATCGTGGCCGGCGGCTCGTCCTTGCGCGACTATGTCCGCGCCGACGGCTCGCTGGGCTATTTCCAGCACACCTTCGCCGTCTACGATCGCGAGCACGAGCCCTGCCTGCGCGAAGGCTGTCGTGGAACGATTAAGCGGATCGTGCAGACTGGCCGCTCGACCTTCTTCTGTCCGGAGTGTCAGCGTTAAAGCAATTTCGAGGGAAAAGTGGGAACCGGTTTTCCGTCCGAAATTGCGTCAAAACAACAACTTAGATCCACCAAGCGTTGAGCGGTGTGAGGATAGACTTACCCTTCCAAAGAACGCGAGAGGAGAGACCATGACAGCCGTTTCCCGAACCGCCCGACCCCGTTTTGCCCGCCGGGCGCTGCAGCTCCTGGCGATCGCCCCGTTTCTGATGGTCGCATCGGCAGCCCATGCCCAGTCCGCCATCACCGTCAAGCCGCTCTCCGACGATGAATGCACCGCACTGGCCAAGGAACTCAGCAACCGCAGCGGCGTCTCGGTGGACATGGTCGTCGGCAGTGCTGATTCCTACCTGTTCACCAATGTCGGTGGCACGGCATGCCTGTTCTCCGGAACCGCGACCGGGATCTCCAAGAACCTGGAAAACCTGTCCAAGATCGCCGGCGGCTTCGAAGGCTGGACCCGCGACAACGCCTACGATGCCGACGGTCCCGACGGCACGAACGCCGCCTTCACGCGCGGACAGGATTGGTTCGCGGTCTCCGTCTCAGCCGAACCGCCGTCGGGAGAGTGCGAGGACGTGATGATTTCCGACTGCAAGGCGCCGAAGGAGAAGTGGACCTGGACCGTATCCGGCATCGCCTTCACGGCTCCGGCTTCCTCGGTCAAGCCGGAGTTCTGAGCCGGCCCGGACTCAATCGGCACAACCGCGAAGCCAGCGCGCGCCCGTCAAAAGTCACTCCGTCCACTCCGGCGAAAGCCGGAGCCCAGGGCGGGGTTCGCCGGCGCTGATCGTGTCGTGCCGGATTCCGGCCTGCGCCGGCATGAGCGAAGATTGGGGCGGACGTCCGTCAGTAGTCCGCCCGCCAGCGCGCGCCCAGGCGCCGACTTTGCGTTCTTCCCCCGCAATCCCGGACGGAAAACCGGTGCCCACTTGGTCTGGAAATGCTCTAGTGCCGGAAATGCCGGACGCCGGTGAAAACCATGGCGATACCGGCCTCGTCGGCCGCCTTGATAACCTCATCGTCGCGCATGGAACCGCCCGGCTGGATAACCGCCGTGGCCCCGGCTTCGATGGCCGCCAAAAGGCCGTCGGCAAACGGGAAGAAGGCATCGGAAGCGACCACCGAGCCACGGGTCAGCGGCTCTGCGACACCCGCCGCCTCCGCCGCATCGGCCGACTTACGCGCTGCGATCCGCGCCGAATCGACCCGGCTCATCTGCCCGGCACCGACACCCACGGTCGCCCCTTCCTTCACGTAGACGATCGCGTTCGACTTGACGTGCTTGGCCACCCGCCAGGCGAATTTCAGATCCGCCCATTCCTGGTCGGTGGGCGCGCGCTTGGTCGCGACCTTCAGATCGCAATCCTCCACGACCGCCCCGTCGCGATCCTGAACCAGAAAGCCGCCGGCCACCGACTTCACCAACGGCGTACGCGAGCGCGGGTCCGGCAGGCCGTCGGTCAAAAGCAGACGCAGATTCTTCTTCGCGCCGACGATCGCGATCGCTTCCTCGCTCGCGCCCGGCGCAATGATGACCTCGGTGAAGATCTCCGTGATCGCCTTGGCGGCCTCGACATCGAGTGGCCGGTTCAAGGCGACGATGCCCCCGAAAGCCGATACCGGATCGCAGGTGAGCGCCTTCTTGTAAGCCTCGACGAGGCTTGCCCCTTCCGCCACGCCGCACGGGTTGGCGTGCTTGATGATGGCAACCGCGGCCGTGCGCGCCGGATCGAATTCGGCGGCGAGTTCGAAAGCAGCGTCGGTATCGTTGATGTTGTTGTAGGAGAGCGCCTTGCCCTGCACCTGGCGGGCCGTCGCCACGCCCGGCCGACTTGCGCCGGTGGCGTAGAAGCCGGCCTTCTGGTGCGGGTTTTCGCCGTAGCGCATCTCGGAGATCAGCTTGCCGCCGAGCGAGACCCAGGTCCGGTCCGGATTTTCCTCTTCGCCGGCGAACCAGGTGGAGATCGCCGCGTCGTAGGCTGCCGTGCGCGCATAGGCCTTGCCGGCAAGCCGGCGACGAAGCGCGAACGAAAGCTCGCCGCCGCCATCCGCAAGGGCATCGAGGACGGGACCGTAGTCGGCCGGATCGACCAGCACGGTCACATAAGCGTGGTTCTTGGCGGCCGCCCGGATCATCGCCGGGCCGCCGATATCGATCTGCTCGACCACCTCGCGCGCCGGCGCGCCGGAAGCGACCGTCTTCTCGAACGGATAGAGGTCGATCACCAGTAGATCGATCGGATCGATGTTGTGCTCGGCCATCTGGGCGGCGTGCTCCGGCTCGTCGCGAATGCCGAGCAGGCCACCATGAACCAGCGGATGCAGCGTCTTCACCCGGCCACCGAGAATCTCCGGAAAGCCGGTCACGTCGGAGACGTCGGTGACCGCGACGCCGGCCTCAGACAGCGTCCGCGCGGTGCCGCCGGTCGACAGGATCTGAACGCCGCGCGCGGCAAGGGCGGCCGCGAACTCCGCGACACCGGTCTTGTCGGACACCGAAATCAGGGCGCGCCGGACGGCAACACGATCGGGCAAGGGCACGGACGACGGCGAGGCCACCATGAGACGGTCCTTTCTCAGAGCGTGTCCGGGCGAAGTGGGAACCGGTTCGCCGTCCGGAAACGCATCAAGACATTGATTTGAAGCCGCTCAGCAATGCGAGGAAAGGCGGAGCGGCGGGGATGCGAGAGGCCGGTAGCACACTTTCCCTCAAAACCGGAAGCGGCGGCCGGACGCGATCACAGAAGAAGCGGCTCGGTGGGGGTCTCCTCGCCGGAACGCTTGCGCGGCCGGACGCGATCGGCCTCCTTTTCCAGCCGCCACGTCACCTCGGTCGCCCCGGCCACGCGGCCGTAGAGCACGATCTGGCTGGAGCGCCGCATCCCGTGCGCGCCGGCCAGAAACACCGTCTCCTCCAGCTCCGGCTCGATCTCGTCGGCGACGAACCGCCAGGCCGAGCGGTCCGGACAGACCAGAAGCACGCTGCGCCCATTCTGGCTGCGGTTGGCCTTGATCTGGGGATGGAGATGAAAGCGCACGGCGAACGAGGTCCGCTCCCCGGCGCCCGACGTGGCGGGCTCCAGCCGGTCGCGGCCCATCACGATGCGCCCGCTGATGTCCATCACGAGGGTGCGTTCGTGGGTCAGGCCGTAACCCGCCAGATAACCATCGTGTTCGGCGACCACCGCAACCTGGTCGGGATCGTCCTCGCGCCTGGTCTCCACGTGCCGGGGACCGGCATGGAGCAGCGGACCGAGACGGGCTCCGATGCCATGATTCGGAAGGATCCGGGCCGACGAGGTGTCGTCGACCACCAGCGTGGAATGTGCCGCCGTGGAGCGCGCCACGGCGCGCCAGACCGCGCGCCCACCCGCCGGCATACCGCAATTGACGATGATCCGGTTGCCGCCGTCGGACATCTCGAAGGACAGGCACCCGGCGTGCGCCTGACGGGCGAAGCGCAAGGGCGGCGGCACCCCGGTATCCATCAGCACGACGGCCTCACCCGCGTCGATTCTCTGATAGCCGGAATGGCGGGCGTGGCTTGGCGCCGTACCGCGCGAATCGTCGTAGGCGAGCACGGTGGCAACCAGGTCGGTCTCGGTCGCGCCCATGCCGTTGAACAGGCCGAACGCACCATCGCCGTGGCGGAAGAAGCGCAGCATCGGCATCATCCGGTCGATCGCCTCGCCGACCGTGGCGGACGGCGTCGTGCCACGCACCGACAAAGCCTGCCGAATCGGCAACAGGTCGATCAGGATTTCCAGAATGACACCGGGATGGCGTGAAATATGCCCGCCATCGGGCAGGATCTGGACGGCGAGTTCCCGGTCCAGCGCCCGCATCGCCCAACGGGCAAGCCCGGGTTGGTCGGCAATCGCTGCCGCCGCCGCCGTCAGCGCCAGGACGATCCGCATGCGCGGCAAGCCGTCCTCCGCGCGCGGAAAAGCGCAACGAAGCTGGTGCACATGCCGGCCGATCGCCTTCAGAAAGCGCTGATAGAAGGCGTGGTCGCAGTCTTCCAGGATCAGCGGCGATTGGGACAGCCAGGACAGAAGCCGGCGAGCCGCGACCGAATCGTCCCAAGCGACCGGCGGCAACTTGGAGCCGAGCTTGATCCACTCGTCCACCAGCGCCCGAGCATTGGAGCGCGATAGGGTGGAATCGGAGGCGCGCAAATGGCGCAACCAGGAGAAGCCGTGCAGCGCCCGGGCCCACTCAATCGAAGGTGGTTCGATAAGGAAAGGAGATTGGCCGCCGACATCGACGGCATGCCCGGCAAAGGTGAACAGACCGGCATAGATATCCGTCGCGACCGTCGGGTCAGCCGTGCGCACGTCCTGCGGTGCGATCACCAACCGGGTCGGCGTCGACTGGGCCAGCGGGCCGATGAGGTCCCACCTGCTCGGCAGATGCGACCCGATGGTCTTTCTGATGGCGAGCGACCAGAGTTGCCCCCAGTCGGAACCGGTGCGTGTCGCCATTGACGGGGTGTTTGCTCCCGGAAATCCAAAGGTCTCGCGGCTCGCGCGATTCGAGCGCGCCGTCGCCGCACCACCCTAGGGTTTCCCCCCTGAAATGCGAAGGGCCCGAAAGCTTGTTTGCCAAGAAGATATTCGCGCAAGCTTGCGCAGGCGGTTAAGCGCGTTTTCTGCGCAACAGGGTGCGCAACCACGGCGGACGGCGCGCAACCGCTGCCCAGGCTCAGCCCTGCTTGATCAACCGTGCGGCGAAAAAGCCGTCGAGACCGGAAAGCCGCGGCTCCTCCTCGTTCGGCCATTGGCTCGGGAGCGTGCGCAGGAAGCCGTCCGCCGTCATCGCCTCCTCAAGCCCCGGAAGCTCGGAGGGCGACACCGGCGACACGTGGAGATCGGTCCTGTCGGCAAGCAGGGACGCGATCTGCATCTCGCCCTCTTCCGGCTCCAGCGAACAGGTGGAGTAGACCAGCGTCCCGCCCGGGCGCAGCCACTCCACGGCGCGGCGCAAAAGCTCCGCCTGCAAGGCCGCCAGCCGGTCTATGTCCGCCTCGCGCTTCAGCCAGGCCACGTCCGGTTGTCGCCGGATCGTCCCCGTCGCCGAGCAGGGCGCGTCGAGCAAAATGCAATCGAACGGTTCACTCGGCTCGAAGCGGCGGAGATCCGCCGTCACCATCTCCGCGGAAAGCCGAAGCCGGGCGAGATTCTCCTTCAGACGGGTCATCCGGGTCGGGCTGGAATCCACAGCCGTCACCCACGCCCCCGCGACAGCGAGCTGGGCCGTCTTGCCACCGGGAGCGGCACAAAGATCGGCCACGCGCTTGCCCGCCACATCGCCGAACAGACGGGTCGGCAAGGCGGCCGCGGCATCCTGGACCCACCAGACCCCCTCCGCGTAGCCGGGGCGCTCGCCGATCGGGCCGCCCTGCGGCGTCCGCACGGTGCCGGTCGGCAGGACCACGCCGCCAAGACGTTCGGCCCAGACCTCCGGCTCGCCGCGCACCGTGACATCGAGTGCGGGCTCAATGCCATGCGCGGCCGCAATTGCGCGCGCAGTCGGTGCGCCATAGCTGCGCAACCAGCGCGCAAACAGCCAATCCGGCGTGTTGGCGACGGGCGCGTCGATATCGGCCAGCAATGCCTCGCGCTCGCGCCCGGCCCGCCGCAGCACGCCGTTGACCAGGCCGGCGAACCCGGCTGACGACGCATGGGCCTTGGCAAGCGCCACGGAGGAGTTCACCGTCGCGTGGTCGGGCACGTCGAGGAACAAAAGCTGCACCAAACCGAGCCGAAGCAGCGATCCGGTGCGCGCCGCCGATGTCGGCAGCGGCCGGTGAACGAGAGCGGCGATCACCGCCTCGATCTCGCCCTGGTGGCGCAGCGCCGTCGCCACGAGATTGCGCACGAAGGCACGGTCGCGCAGATCCAGCGCCTCGAACCGCCGGAGGATCGACTTTTCCTCCAGAACGGCGTCCAAGCCCTCCCGATCGCGGGTCAGCCGCTCCAGCACATCAAGAGCCAGGGCGCGCGAGGACAAGCCCGGCGCCTGGTCACGCAAGGGCGGACGGCGGCCGGGCGACGGCTTACGGCGAGCGGGCGAATTCGTCATCCCCACGGCCCGCGCCGTCCACCGCCGGTGCGCGGGACAGAGCCCGATCGCGGCACCGAGCCACGGCTGGAGCGCACCCCTTCACCAACCGGACCGCCGCGGCCCAGCGCGGCGCCCTCGCCCTGCCCCATCTCGCTGGCCAGCTCCTCAAGGGCGGCCACCCGATTGGCCGTGCTCGGATGGGTGGAGAAGAGATTGTCCATGCGCTGCCCGGACAACGGGTTCACGATGAACATCGGCGCGGTCGCCGGATTGTGCTCCGCCTCCGGGTTCGGGATCTTCCGGGCGCCGGCTTCCAGTTTCTCCAGCGCCGAAGCAAGCCATAGCGGCTGACCGCAGATCTCCGCGCCGGTGCGGTCGGCGGAATATTCGCGGGTCCGGCTGATCGCCATTTGCACCAGCATGGCCGCAAGCGGCGCCACGATCATCGCAACCAGCACGCCAATGAAGCCGAACGGATTGTTGTTGTCCCGCGACCCGCCGAAGAAGAAGGCGAAATTGCCGAGCATGGAGATCGCGCCGGCCAGCGTCGCGGTGATGGTCATGGTCAACGTATCGCGATGCTTCACGTGGGCGAGCTCATGGGCCATCACGCCGGCGACCTCCTCTCGCGACATCATCCGCAAAAGCCCGCGGGTCGCGGCGACAGCCGCATTCTGCGGGTTGCGGCCGGTCGCGAACGCGTTCGGCTGGTCCTCGTCCAGAATGAACACGCGCGGCATAGGAAGCTCCGCCCGTGCGGCCAACTCCTTGACAAGATTATAATACTCCGGCGCCGACTGGGCGTCGACCTCGCGCGCCCGGTGCATTCTCAGCACCATCTTGTCGGAGTTCCAATAGGAGAAGATGTTCATGCCGGCAGCGATCACGAACGCGATCATCATGCCGGACTGGCCCCCGATCAGGAAGCCGATCCCCATGAACAGCGCCGTCAGCGCGGCAAGCAGAAGCGCGGTACGAAAAAAATTCATGATCGCGATTACCCTGACAGTCCAATCCGCGCCGGCTGGGGTTTGAAGGTCCGCGGCCGAGCGCTCTATAAATGGTCGCGCCCGCACCGGCGGGCAAGCCGAAGCGACACGGAAGCGTAGACAATGGCCGATCAAACCCCACCGACTGATGACGCCACGCCGGCCGAGCCGAACCCGAAACCACTCACCGAAGCCGCCAAGCGCGCGCTTGCGGAGGCGGAAGCTCGCCGCCAGGCCACCGCTCAGGAGGACCGGCCGAAGGAAATCGGCGGCCGCGACGGTCTGGAACCGGTGCGCTACGGCGACTGGGAAGTCAAAGGCAGAGCCTCCGACTTCTGAGCCAATCGTCTGGCCCGCCGCGCGCCGGAAAGCCGCCACCAGGCGTGCAGCGCGAGGGTGGCGAGCAGGATGCCGCCACCGATCAGGGCGTGGACCGTCGGCGCGATACCGACCACCAGCCACACCCAGATCGGCCCGAGCACGGTTTCCAGAAGCATGATCAGGCTGACTTCCGCAGCCGTGATGTAGCGCGGGCCTTGGGTGATCAGCGCGAACGAGACGGGTACGACGATCAGGACCAGGATTCCGGCCCAGAGGATGTCCGCCCCGCTCAAAAATTCCGAACCGCGGAACGGCGCGGCGACAGCCGCGACGATCAGGCCCGAGATCGCATAGAGCAGCCAGACGTCGCCCACCTTCAGCCGACGGATCAGCGTGAAGGCGAGACCGAGTGAAATCGGCACCGCGGCGGCAATGAAGTCGCCCGAAAGCTGCCCACCGCCGCCGAGATGGGCCGACATCATGATCGCCACGCCCGACAAGCCCGCGACGATGGCAATCGCAGTCGAGGGCACGATCCGTTCGCCCAGCAGAATCCGGCTCGCGATCGCCGCGACCAACGGCGTGGCCGCGACCATCACCAGGACATGGGCGGGATTGGTGGTCGCCACGCCACCAACGAAGCCAAGCTGACAAATGGCGAAGCAGACCGACACCAATAGGCCCGTCGGGCCGGCGCTGCGCAGATAGGCCAGCACACCCCTACGATGGCGCACCATCCCCATCAGACTCAGCATCACAAAGATGCCGACCCCGCGCCAAAACACGATCGTCATCGGTTCCGCCGACATCAGCCGGATGAGCATGGCATCGGGCGACAGGATCAGCACCCCGAGCCCGGTCAGCATGGTCCCCTTGAGCTGATTCGTCATCGCCCCTTCGCCCCGCTTGAAAACCGCGCCGCCGCCTTGACCAGCGCCCGAAACAGGCGGCGCTGCGAACGCTTGAAGATCAGGAGTTCCGGGTGCCACTGCACCCCGATCCTGAGCGGCCCGTCTGTGGCCTCGATCGCCTGAACGATCCCGGCCCGGTCGCGCGCCACCACCTTCAGGCCGTCCCCCAGCCGATCGATCGCCTGGTGATGCAGCGCGTTGACCCGAAACCAGCCGAGCTTCACCACCCGGGCGAGCCGGCTTCCCGGCTCGATCGTAACGGTCTTGCGCGGCAGCACCGTGCGCAAGCGCGGCGGCGGCGGGTCGAGAGAATAGATATCCGAGATCAAGGTGCCTCCCGAGGCGACGTTCAGCATCTGCGCACCACGACAGATTCCGAGAACCGGAATCGCGCCCTGCAGGACGCTTTTGAGCAACGCCGTCTCAAGCGCGTCCCGGTCAGGATCGAGCCGCACGTCCGGCAGAATCTCGCCACCATAAAGCTGCGCGGAAATATCGTCGCCCCCACCGACGATGAGGCCGTCCAGCCGGCCGGCCAGCGCAGCAACGTCGTCGCCCGGGACGATCCGGATCGAGCGCGCGCCGACCAGGCGAAGCGCGAGCGCCGTCATCAGGTAGCTGCGCCAGCCTCCCCGTTTCGATGTCGAGACGCCGATGGTGGGCCGTCGGCTCACGCCATCACCTTGTCGACCATCCTATCCCAGTCCGGTTCGCCAGCCAGCCAGGCGGCCCGCCAGCGCCGCCATGCCCGCCCCAAAAGCTTCAGCCGGTGAGGATCGGCCGCAAGCTCTTCGACCCGGACCCAACGGTTCCACTCCGTCGCGATCGACCAAGACGGATCGCCGAGGCGGGCATCCGGCAGCCGATAGTGAAAAGCCGGCCGCACCGCCTTTTGGGGATGGCCGAGCGCACGCGCAACGGCAGCCGCATCAAGGCTCGCCAACAGCGGCAAGAGGTCCAGGTCGCGGTGCTTGGACGGATTGGCCTCGCAATAGGCGGCGATGAAGGTCTGCGTGCCGATATCGTCCGGGGCGGTCACCACCCAGTCGACGAACTCGGTCGGAAACGGATCGATGAAAGGCAGGAGCGCACGGGTCGGGTCGATCCCCATCCGGCGCCGCAGCCACGGCGAGACTAGAAGAAAGGCCCGGAAAATCGGCAGGATGGTCGACATCTCGCGGCGCGGCGTTTCGATGTTGAGATGCAAGCCGAACGCATAGGGCGCCCATTCCGTCGTGCCCTGGGCGCCCGCCGCCGACAGCATGGACACGAGACCGTCGATCTCCGGCAGCTTGCGGTACGGAATCGGGGGGGCGATGAGCTCGGTCGGCACAACGATGGAGGCGACGCGGCCGAACGCCTCGCGCATGGCAAGATCGGTCGGTCCGGAATGGCTCTCGGGATGGGCGTAACGGCTGTCGAGCTCGATCTTGAAGGTACCGAGCGCGGTATCCGTCACCGACCAGCGATGGGGATCGGACGCGCTGATCTCGCCGCCGAGCCGAGCCTGCACCAGCCGGGCGACATCGGCGGTGTCGAGGCCTGCGAACTCGACCTCGACTCCGACCTGTCGGGGAGCACCCCCCACACCCGTCGGCCAAGGCGGATCACGCGGCGCAATCCGTGCCTGAGATCCGTTTCGGCCGAACACTGCCATCCCGTCCGCGTTGCGCCCTTCGATTGAATCGAGGAGAGAAGCCAGAGCCGGCGCCAGAGTTCCACCGCGCCGGCTCGCAGCCTTACCAGGTCCCGGTGTTCTCCATCGACGCCCAGGGCTCGGCGGGTTGCCGGGCATCGCCCTTTTGCAGAAGCTCGATGGAGATGCCGTCCGGCGATTTGACGAAGGCCATCATGCCGTCGCGCGGCGGGCGATTGATGGTCACGCCGGCGTCCATGAGAGACTGGCAGGTGGCGTAGATGTCATCAACCCGATAGGCCAGATGACCGAAATTGCGACCACCCTTGTAGTCTTCCGGATCCCAATTGTAGGTGAGCTCCACCATCGGGGCTTGGTCCGCTTCGGCGCGCGCCATGTCGTCGGGCGCGGCTAGGAAAATCAGCGTGAAGCGGCCCTTGTCGCTGTCGACCCGCCGGACTTCCTTGAGACCCAGCTTGCCACAATAGAAGTCCAGCGATTCGTCGATGTCGCGAATGCGCACCATCGTGTGCAGATACTGCATGCCGTCTCCTTGATGTCTTCGTCGGGCACCTGTTCCGACCAGATGACGCCACCTGGCCGGACAGACGGCCTATTGGTCGATCGGACCTGGAGCGACCGGATCAGAAGGTGTCGACGCTCGCCAAGTCCCAGTGCGGCTTATAGTAGCCGTGGATGTCGTTGCCGAGAAAGTTGCCCGGCGGTACGAAGTCATAGATCTCGGCGTAATTCTTCTCGGTCTGGTCGGCAACACGGCGATAGATATGGCGCGGGCCGAGATGGTCCACATCGGAAAGCCCGATCGCACCCACGATCTCCAGAAGGCTCTTGATCGTGGCGCGGTGATAGTTGGCGACATGGGTCTGGCGCAGCTCCACGTCCACCGCCCTGGCCCGGCCCGGATCCTGGGTCGCGATGCCGGTCGGGCAGGTGTTGAGATGGCAGCGCAGCGCCTGGATGCACCCGAGCGAGAACATCATGGTGCGCGCGGCATTCACCAGATCGGCGCCGAGCGCGATCTTCAGGACCATGTCGAAGCCCGACACGGTCTTGGCGCTAGCGATGACCTTGATGTCGTCGCGCAGGCCGCAGCCGACCAAACAGTTCTGAACGAAGACGAGCCCCTCCAGGATCGGCATGCCGAGCCGGTCGGAATATTCGATCGGGGCGGCCCCAGTGCCGCCCTCCGCACCGTCGACGGTGATGAAGTCCGGCTTGATGCCGGTTTCCATCATCGCCTTGCAGATTCCCATAAATTCCTTACGCCGGCCGATGCAGAGCTTGAAGCCCACCGGCTTGCCGCCGGAGAGCTCGCGCAATTGCTGCACGAACTCCAAAAGGCCGCGCGGGGTAGAAAATTCCGTGTGAGCCGGCGGCGAGATGCAATCGACGCCCATGGGAATGCCGCGGATTTCGGCGATTTCCGGGGTGATCTTGGCGGCAGGTAGCACGCCGCCGTGGGCAGGCTTGGCGCCCTGGGATAGCTTGATCTCGATCATCTTGACCTGATCGAGAACCGCCTTCTCGCCGAATTGCGTCGGATCGAAGCGACCGTCGGACGTGCGGCAGCCGAAATGGCCCGTTCCGATCTGCCAGATCAGATCTCCGCCGCCGGCCTTGTGGTAGGGGCTGAGGCCGCCCTCGCCGGTGTTGTGGGCGAAACCGCCGAGCCGAGCTCCGTTGTTGAGCGCCAGGATGGCATTGGCGCTGAGCGCTCCGAAGCTCATGGCGGAAATATTGAGGCGGGAGGCCGAATACGGCTTCGCACAGGCGGGCCCTCCGACCATCACCCGGCTCTCCGCCTCCGACACCACCTTGGGCGCCAGCGAGTGGTTCGCCCGATGATAGCCGACCTCGTTGACGTCGTACTGGGTGCCGAACGCGAGCGCATCCGGCTTGCCCTCGGCGCGCTCCGTCACGAGGTCGCGCTGCAGCCGGTTGAACGGACGGCCGCTGGAATTCGTCTCGATGAAATATTGCCGAATGTTCGGGCTGATGAACTCGAACGCGTAGCGCAGATGCCCGATGACCGGATAGTTGATCAGGACGTTGTGGCCGGACAGGAAGATGTCGTAGAGGCCGAGCAGCACCAACGGCAAAACGACGATGAACAGCCAGAAAAGCGGGTGGGCGATGCCGCCCGCCGCGCTCACCACGACGACCGCAACGATCGCCGAGATGTAGAAGATTGTACGGACCATGCCTCCCCTCCTGTCTGCCGCGCGCCGGTCAACCCGTTCGGCACGCAGTCTCATTTATCGGCGCAGCACCGAGATTCGAATTTCTCCAGTGATAGGCGATCCGAAGGCCGGGCAGAAGCCCGGTCAAGGCAGGGGCTGACAGGAATCGCCGAACAGGCGTCAGGGACGAAAGACAACGGTTTTCACGCCGTTGGGGAACACCCGGCGCTCGGCGTGGAACTTCACCGCGCGCGCAAACACGCGCGCCTCGATATCGCGGCCGATCGCCACCAGTTCGTCGGCGGAGTTGGCGTGGCTCACGCGCTCCGCGTCCTGCTCGATGATCGGGCCTTCGTCGAGATCGGAGGTAACGTAGTGGGCGGTGGCGCCGATCAGCTTCACACCGCGCGCATGGGCCTGATGGTACGGCTTGGCCCCCTTGAAGGCGGGCAGGAAGGAATGGTGAATGTTGATGAGGCGCCCGGAAAGCTGTTTGGAAAGCGCCTCCGAGAGGACCTGCATATAGCGGGCGAGCACTACCAGCTCGGCGCCGGATTCCGCCACGATCTCCAGAAGCCTGGCCTCGGCCTCGGCCTTGGTGTCGCGGGTGACGGGCACGTGGTGGAACGCAATGCCGTTCATCTCCGCGATCGGCTTGGCCTCGGTATGGTTGGACACCACGGCCACGATCTTGACCGGCAGCGCGCCCATGCGCTGGCGATAGATCAGATCGAGCAGGCAATGATCGAACTTGGAGACCATCACCAGGATCGGCAGGAGCGCGGTGGCGTCGTGCACGCCCCAGTCCATCCCGTAGCGCTTGGCGACCGGCGCGAGGGCTGCCGTGACGTCCTCACGAGTGACGCCGGCGGGCGCGGCAAACTCCACGCGCATAAAGAACAGGCCGGTCTCCGGATCGCCGAACTGGGCGCTATCGAGAATGTTGCAGCCGGAGTTGGCGAGCGTGCCGGCAATGCCGGCGACGATCCCCGGCTTGTCTTCACAGGAAAGGGTGAGGAGCAGGCGGGCAGGGTCGGTCATGAGTGCACGCGAAGCCGGCTTTCGTGGCGGGATTAATCAGCGCTGGCACATGGCAGAATTCCGCCCGCGCCGCAACTCGCCACCGGCGAGCTAGCGAAGATTCTTGTCGGCGCGACTCGGGACCCAGGTCCGCTGCGCCATTTTCGCAAAACAGCGCGCGACCGCGTGCCGGTCTCTATTGTCCCGAGTCTCCCGGACCGCGAACCGGTGCCCACTTTTCCTGGCTTTGCCGGTTCCTTCCTCGCAAAGCCGGACGGAAAACCGGTGCCCACTTTTCCTGGCTTTGCCGGTTCCTTCCTCGCAAAGCCGGGCGGAAAACCGGTGCCCACTTTTCCTGGCTTTGCCGGTTCCTTCCTCGCAAAGCCGGACGGAAAACCGGTGCCCACTTTTCCTGGCTTTGCCGGTTCCTTCCTCGCAAAGCCGGGCGAAAAACCGGTGCCCACTTTTCCTGGCTTTGCCGGTTCCTTCCTCGCAAAGCCGGACGGAAAACCGGTGCCCACTTTTCCTGGCTTTGCCGGTTCCTTCCTCGCAAAGCCGGGCG